>CAZISU010000142.1:0-7763 GCA_964541935.1 uncultured Planctomycetaceae bacterium
AACGGGTGCCAAAGCCGCCGCGGCAGGCGCTGTCGTTTCCCTTCCTGCAAGCGTCATCCAGGCAGCCGACACTCCCTCGGCAAAAACAATCGCAGCCAAAGGCGACCCCGACACATCGGTGCTGATGAAGGACTTTACCGCCGATGACCATCGACGTCGGTTGCAAAACATCGGCTTCTGCACGCAAAAGATTCGCAAGTGCATGCGTAAGCATCTGGTAACCAACTATCTGCCTGGGCAATGCGTTTACAATCTGGGCGAGTACCCTAGCCGCAAGCCGTGGGCGCCCAACGAATACGACGAGCAGGAATTGGACCGGCTGAAGGACCATGGAATCCAATTGATCCAGGTCATGGACGAATGGAACGATCGCTACGGACTTTTCGGGCGCAACAAGCTGACTGCGGTCAATCCGGAAGGATTTCGCCGTTTTGTGGGGATGGTCCACAAGCGTGGAATCAAGATTCTTGCCTATGCATCGACCGGTTATTTTGCCGGACATGATCCGGATTTCCGTAAGGAATGGGCTCGACCCGGAGACAACTGTGATCCTGGTTGGTGGGACTTGCCGCGATGCTCGCCTGCCAGTCCCGGTTGGAGAGCTTATCTACTGCCTCGCATGCTGCAAATCCTCGAAGATTATGAGGTCGACGGCCTCTATAACGACTGGGGGTACGTTCCCAACTCGCAAAAACGAATAACGACACCAGCCAAAGACGAGATGGCCGTGTTCGAGGAAACACCTCAGCATGACGGCGCGGTGGCCGATCTTTTACATCTTATCTACTCGGAAGTGAAGCGGCGCGGCGGTATATATAAAATGCACGCTGACCGCAGCAACCAACCTCTAACCGACGGGCTGAAAGTCTACGATTATCTTTGGGTAGGCGAGGGCGTGCGGGACGTTGACGGCATGCGTGAAGCTGTGAAAGATCATCCGCCATACGTGGTGCCTTGCGTACACGGCTCGATAGCCAAGGTCGAGGACGGCAACGATCAGTATTTGCAGTCGATTCCCTACATGCAATTCCCCTTGCTCCAGGGCGGCCGGCCTCTTACCGGCGAGCGTTCCGAGATCCCCATCCCGCGACTGCCGGGTGCCAGAGAAAAAGGGTTCTACTCAAGAGCCTGGAAATACTATAAAGCGCATCCAAACGGCCCCTATGTTTACGGCGGTTGGGACACGCTACCGCCTAACACCGAGACCCGACCATCACACGCGCGCTGGCTAAAACAGTACATGCCGCTGATCGAGGAAGGCACCTGGGCGTACCTCGATATCGGCGACTCCGACCTGTTTGCCAAACCGTTGCCGGCCGATTGCGTGGCTTCGGCCTTCGCCAATCGAGAATTGTACGTGGTTTTGGCCAACTACGGCCAATCGCCCCAGGCGATCGAAACAGCCGAAGCGTATGTTTCCACCGACAAACCAACGGCTGCGCCTTCGAAACAGTGGCAGCTTCCCAAACGGTCGCTGTGTATCATAAAGAGATCGGTATAACCAACCGTTACATCCGCCGTCGCCAAGGCGGCGGATGTATCAATGAAGTTTTAGTCTTGGCATAACCACGGAGATATTTAATGGACAGGCAGAAATTATATAAAATGGGCGCGCAAGTTGTCGTGCTCTTGGCGATCGCCCTGGGCAGTCTAACGCCGAAGCAGGCGGTGGCGGCGTGGACGGTGGACACTCCCATCGTGACCTACTGGTATAACAGCAGCGTCTTGACCGACACGATCGCCCAGCAGGCGGTCGACGGCGGTTATAACACCGTCTGGGTTGCACAGTACGAGGGAACGCAACAGCCATCACTGGCATCGCAATTGGCCATAGCCAAGCAGCACGGCCTGCGGACAATGGTCTGGAGCAGTTTGATCACGCCGGCGACGCTGAACGACTCGTCGAAGCTGGCACAACTCAACAAGCTGATCGACGAGTTCAAGGAGTCCTCGACCGCCTACAGTTACTACATCGTCGATGATGAGCCTAACACGTCGCTGTTTTC
Organism: uncultured Planctomycetaceae bacterium; assembly: GCA_964541935.1. Classification (GTDB taxonomy): domain Bacteria; phylum Planctomycetota; class Planctomycetia; order Pirellulales; family Thermoguttaceae; genus JAFGTN01. Next base: position 2,007 of record CAZISU010000142.1, read on the forward strand.
CGGCCTGGGCCAACTCGTGAACTACCTCCGTGGGCGCGATCCGAATCGCGCGACGTTCATCTCTATCCCCGGCGCCTCGGTGAATACATCACTTTATGGTGCGAGCTCCTATAGCCGGTACATTAGCCAGTACGTTAGCACCGTCAACCCGCCACTGCTCGCCTCCGCTTATTACGGGCTCATGACAACAGGCGACTGTAGCGAGTACCTCCATCACATGGCGACCGTCAGAAAAACGGCGAAGAAGGACGGGGTACCGTTCCTGAATTCCGCCCAAGCATGCGCTTATGATTCGTTTCACGTAATCCCCACCGCCAACCAATTGAAATTCCTCGTCTACAGCACGCTTGCCTATGGAGCTCAAGGGATTTCCTATTGGAACTATTGGACTTCAGAACCAAATACTGGAGGTATTGGAGGGTGGGGGAGCCAGAACCCCGTGCCAGACGCCACGTCGAAGGCAGTCTATGCCGCGCTGACGCCGCTCAACCACCAGTTTGCGGCAATTGCCAAGCAGTACCAGGGACTGAACTGGATAGATACATATCTGAAGGGCTATCGTTCCGACCAGATGCCGCCGGGGACCACGATCTTGCCCGGCAACGCTTCCTTCGACATCACTAGTGTGGCCAACGACATGGTATACAGAGGCGGAGAGCCTTTGAAAGGGGTTCTGTTTGGATTATTCAACAAGGACGGCACTACGCCGGACAACGCCACGTTCGCACTTGTGCAAAATCTCGATTATTCAGCCAATAAGGCCTACACCGTGACCGGCCCGGGCAACCTCTCTGTTTTCAACGCCACAACAGGCGAGTGGACCGCAATAGGCAGCAATCAGGTTACACTGAATTTGGACCCAGGCAGCGGTGCTCTGGTAGGTTTAACGTCTCTTGTTCCCGAGCCTCCTACTATCGGCGATGCCAACTATGACGGCAAAGTCGACGAGGGTGATGCTGCGATTTTGGCCGTAAACTGGCTAGCCGGCAGCGCGAACTGGGGAATGGGTGATTTCAACAACGACGGTAGTCAACGACGTGGACGCAACGCTGATGGCCCCACATCCAAGGACTTAATCGACTAGACATTCGAAGTTTTTCCATAGTTTTAGTTTAGTAATATCACCATCACCGGGAGTATCCCATGGACCGACGCGAATTCTTCAAAACGGGGGCCAAAGCCGCCGCGGTGGGGGCTGCCGTTTCCATCCCCTCAAACGCAATTCAGGCAGCCGACTCAACCACGTCTAAAGCAACCACCGCGAAAAGTGATCCCGGCACATCGGTGGTCATGAAGGACTTTTCGGCCGACGACCACCGTCGGCGGCTGCAAAACATCGGCATCTGCACGCAAAAGATTCGCAAGTGTATGAGAAAACACCTGGTGACCAACTACCTGCCCGGCCAGTGCTGCTACAACCTGGGCGAGTATCCCTGCCGCAAGCCTTGGGAAGTCGGGGAATACGACGAGCAGGAATTGGATCGACTGAAGGACCACGGGGTCCAACTGATTCAAGTTTTCGACGACTGGAACGACTCGATACGGCTGTTCGGAGGAGATAAGTATACGTCATTGAATCCGGACGGTTATCGACGTTTCGTAAAAATGGCGCATCAGCGCGGAATAAAGGTACTCACCTATACCTCGACCGGCTTTTTGCAATGGACCGATCCGGATTTTCGCCAAGAATGGTCGCCCGTGGGCTCGCGCTGCTCGCTTGGCTTCTGGGACATGGCGCGTTGCGCACCGGGCAGTCCGGGATGGCGGGCGTATTTATTGCCGCGGATAGCGAAAATCGTAAGCGAATACGAAGTCGACGGAATCTACATCGACGCCGGCTACTTTACCAACGCCGCAAAGAAGCGGATGCCAGACGCATCGCCGCTGAAGAAACCGGCCAAAGACGAGATGAACGTCTTCGAGGAAACGCCGCAATATGACGGAGCCCTCACCGACATGCTTGCCCTGATCTATGCCGAGGTAAATCGTCGCGGGGGTATTATGAAGCTTCACGTCGACGGCGCGCTTGAGCCGCAGACGGGCGGCCAGAAAGTGTATGATTATCTCTGGGTGGGCGAGGGAGTGGGCAACGCCGACGGTCTTCGTGACGCGGTTAAGAACCATGCACCCTATGTAGTTCCTTGCATCGACATGAGCTTTGCAACGGTCGAGAATCAGGACGATCAGTACTTGCACGCAATTCCCTACATGCAGTTCCCCATTCTCCATGCCGGCAAACCATTTACCGGCGAGCGTGGCATGATCCCCGGCGTGCGTTACGTGTCGGACAACGATTTTTGGATGAAGCGCTGCCGTGAGGTTTGGAAGTATCACCAAGCCCATCCCAATGGCCCCCACGTCTATAGCGGCTGGGATGCCGTTCCACCAAATGCCGAGGCGCGTCCAACCCATGCCCGTTGGCTGAAGCAGTACATGCCCATGGTAGAAGAGGGCACTTGGGCGTTCTTGGAAATCGGCGACTCCGACTTATTCACCAAACCGCTGCCAAAAGATTGCGTGGCCTCGGCCTTTGCCAATCGAGAACTGTACGTGGTTTTGGCCAACTACGGCAAAGCACCTGTCGATATTGAAACAGCCGATAACTACGTTGCGGTCGATCAGTCCGCGGCCAAACCAACAAAAACATGGAACCTTCCGCCACGGTCGTTGCGGATTCTGCGGAGGGATCAACGTGTTTAGCGTTGCCGCAGTGGAGGGCGGGGAGATTTCCGAAACGTTTTCAGACTGGCGTGTCAAGATATTCCGGGGTGCGATCAGGAAAGTGTTCATGATGTTTGCATTTTACAATAAACAAATCCGCCTGGTTCACGCTTGGGCCGTTGCCTGCGTGCCGGTGGCCGTGTTGTGGCTATCGGTTGGCACGGCGGATGCGCAGGCCAAATTGACGGTCATTCCCAGGCCGGCAAGCGTGGAAGAGCGTGAGGGGACTTTTGCATTGCGGGCCAATACCGCGATCATCTACGCCGAGGACGATAAGACCGAAGCTGCCAAAACCGCGCGGTATCTGGCAGATATGCTGTCGCCGCTTACAAACCTTCAACTGAAAGTTAGCCAAACGCCCGGCACGGGAACTCCGCGAGGAAGTATCCTCTTTACCAGGAAAAAATCGCCGGAGAGCTTGGGCGATGAAGGCTATATTCTCGACATCTCGCCCGAGCGCGTTGTTGTGCGGGCCAACAAGGCAGCGGGCATGTTCTACGCCGTGCAAACCCTGCGGCAATTGCTGTCGAAGGCAACGGCCAAGGGGAAGGACGTGGCTGGATCGGCACGCGTCCTTCCCTGTGTGCTGATCGAGGACCGGCCGCGGTTTTGCTGGCGGGGAATGATGCTCGATCCGGCCCGCCAATTTCTCGCCACGGATTTCCTCAAACGCTATATTGACATTCTGGCGTCCTATAAGCTCAACCGTTTACATCTACACCTCACCGACCATACGGGCTGGACCGTCGAGATTAAAAAGTACCCGCAACTCACCGACACCAGCCGCTGGCCAATACGCTCGGCGGATCGCAAGGCGGGAGTCTACACGCAGGATGACTTGCGTGAGCTGGTGGCCTATGCGACCGCCCGTCACGTCATAATTGTGCCAGAAATCGAGATCATCGGCCACAACAGCGTTCCCGGCTGGCTTATGACCAAGGAATTACTTTGCCCAAACAATCCATATTACACGCACGAGAAACCGTGGGATGGCGAAGAAACCATTCCTTGGATGGAACCCTGCGCGGCCAGGCCCGAGACGCTGGAGATATACAAAAACATTCTCCGCGAAGTGATCGACATATTCCCAAGCCCTTACCTACACATCGGCGGCGACGAGTATTTTGGCAATGCCTGGGAAAAGTGTCCCGAATGCCAAAAGCTGATCGAGACGAAGAATCTGCGCAAAGATGACAGCGATGAATTGAAGCAGCTTTTCGGGAAAGACGCCATTCTCGGCAGCAAGGAGAAATATCTTGTCTACCGCTACTTGATGGTTCGCATATGCGACTTCGTGCGGTCGCAAGGCCGGCGGCCGATGTTGTGGGACGACTTGGCATGGCGCGGAAAATTCCCGCAAGACGCGGTGGTTATGCAATGGCACTTCAAAGGCAGCTACGACTTCATGCAGAAAGTGCTAACTCCCGAACATCCCGCGGCAGAAGCGGCGCGGGCGGGCCATGATGCCGTGGCCGTCCCATATAACCTCCTGTACTTCGATAAGGCCTCTTCCGCCAATTCCTCGCTGGAGGGAATATATCGACTCGATCCCGTGCCGGCGGGACTGACTCCGGAGCAAAAACCGCTAATCCTCGGCCCTCATGCGGCGATTTGGAGCCACCGGCAAGCAGAGATTCACCCCCAGACATTCCCTCGTCTCTACGCCCTGGCGGAAATCGGCTGGACACCAGGCCAAATACGAGACTCGCAAGAGTTCGCCCGGCGAGTCGACACCCACGAAAAGCAACGCGCAGCCATGCCACAATCAACCCGACCTCGTGCGAGTGGGCAGTGAATTCCGAACCATTTGAAAGAAACGACTTCATGAAATTACGTCAGATTATTCTTGCCGCCTGTTTGATTATCTTCGGTTTGCAGTACTCTGCTTTGCACGCGGCTGCCGAGCAGTGGAAGTTGCCCGAGTTTATGATCTCTTTATGGGGCGGACCAACTGACGACGCCAGCGCCCAAAAGATCGTGGAAGCCGGCTTCAACACGGTTATGGTCGAGACCGATAAGCTCGAACTGTGCCGCAAGCATGGTCTCAAGGCGATGCTGTTCCGCTGCCCCACGGAGTTGGCCGGCAAACTGCGTGGAGACAAGTCTGTATGGGGCTACATATTAGTCGACGAGCCTCACAACAAAGAGTTTCCCGCTTTGGCCAAGCTGGTCGCCAAATATCGACAGGCTGATCCCACGCACCCCTGTTACGTCAACTTAGATAGTCGCGGTTGCCCCCGTTTACTCGTAGACAAGGTGGGAATACCGTTTGTCAGCTACGACTATTACTGCTGGTGGTTCAATCAATTAAATTATTACAACCGCTTGGAGGAGTTCAGTAACGTCGCCAGAACCGATGGTGTTCCTTTGCTTTGTTGGGTAGAAGTGAATGCCGGGACCGACGCGCACAAGGACCGTGGCAAAATCTACGTGCCCGGAAACCTCGTAAAGCTACGCCACAGCGTTTACATGCCGCTGGCCTATGGCGCGAAAGGTATCCAGTGGTTCGTCGATACACTGTTGTTTGAGGGCGGCCAACTCAGCCGCTGCGGGCAGGACGTCGCCACGGTCAACGCGGAACTGAAGCGGTTGGGTCCTTTTTTGTACGGGCTTCGCTCGATAGACGCGTATCATAGCGCCACGGGAACACCACCGGCAACCATAAAAAAGTTGCCCTATAGCTACTGGGTGCAAACCTCAACGCCCGACACGGTTCTGGGCTCATTCAAAGACGCGGACAATTGCGACTATATCATGGCGGTGAACCGGAACATCGATAAGAAGCAAACCGTGGGGCTATGGTTCTGGCGCCAGATTGCGGCAGTCGAGAAGTTCGACAAGAAAACAGGTAACTGGGCCAATGTGCCGCTTTGTGAGGCAAGCAAGGTCAACACGCGGAAAGATATCCGCTATGCGCCCGGCGAGTTGAATGGGTTCCAAGGATTGGAGATCCCAGTTGCTCCGGGAAACGGTGAACTACTGCGCATCCGGTGAGCCGACCTGTCAACAAACTCCGATACGACACAAACAGAATAA
>CAZISU010000142.1:7773-9636 GCA_964541935.1 uncultured Planctomycetaceae bacterium
TTACAACAGCATCGCCATCATAATCTTCGCTGTTTCGTTGTTTACCGCCGGCAGCGCATTGGCCGATGAACTCGTGCTGGCGGAGAACGGCAAATCGGCCTATCAGATAGTCGTTGCCAACAGCTCCTCGCCGTCTACCAAACATGGGGCCGAGGAACTGGCAACGTTTATCGAAAAGATGACCGGAGCAAAGCTGCCGATAGTCTTCGATGATCAAGCACAGCGCTCAAAGGAAATCATCATTGGCGACAATACCCACTTGCGGGAGTTGGGCACGACAATCGACTTTGACGCACTTGGCGAGGAAGGTTACGTAATTCGCACCGTGGATGAGAGCCTGGTGATCGCCGGCGGGCAGTTGCGCGGCAACATGTACGGCGTGTACGGACTGCTGGAAGACCACCTGGGCTGCCACTGGTTCACGCCGGAGGTTAGCCGCATTCCGAAGCGTTCGCGGTTGACAGTTAATGCAATCGATGACCGTCAGATTCCCGTGTTGGAGTGTCGGTCGCTGGGCTTGGGTGACTGTATCGACCGTGATTGGTGTGCCCGAAACCGCTTGAATTCGCACACATCACAACTTGACTGGCGGGTTGGTGAAAAAGTGCGATTCGCTGGTGGATTCTACTGCCACACATTCAATCAGATTGTGCCGCCGGAAGAATGTTTTGAAAAACACCCGGAATATTTTTCTATGATTGATGGTCGGCGGCGGAAGGGATACTCACAACTATGCTGCACCAATCCGGACGTTATACGCATTTGCACTGAAAAAGTCCGTAAGGCGATGAGTGAGCAATCCGGCGCAACGGCGTTTTCCGTGTCTCAGAACGATTGGAACGGTTTTTGCCAGTGCCCGAAGTGCCGAGAACTGGCCCGACGGGAAGAATCTCAAATGGGCCCGTTGCTGCATCTGGTTAATAGTGTGGCCAAAGCCGTTGAGAATGAGTTTCCGGATAAAATCATCACAACCCTAGCTTACCATTGGAGCGAGCGACCACCCAAATTCATGCGGCCGCGAGCGAACGTGGTCATTCGCTTGTGCCCCATCAGGTGCTGTTATTCACACTCCATCGCCACCTGCGATTATCCGCAAACCAAGATATTTCGTGCAAACCTCGAGGCCTGGTCTAAAGTGGCCCCGCGGCTGTGGATCTGGAATTATGGCACCGATTTCACACACTACCTACTCCCTTTCCCCAACCAGCGGGTACGCGGTCCGAACTTCCGCTATTTCGTCGAGCACAATGTGAAGGGTATCTACGAAGAGGATTCCCCAGATACGACCGATAGCGAGCTTGCCGCCTTGGGTGGATACATCACGGCTAAGTGCCTTTGGAACCCATACTGTGATACAGAAAAGGCGATGAACGAATTTCTAGATGCCTATTACGGTAAGGCAGCCGGGCCGGTTCGCAGGTACATCGACTTGCTTCACGACCGCGTCGAGAGCAAGGATATTCATGTCGGTGTCATGCTTCCTAGCGGGGATAATAATTTCAAACTTGGATTCGACGCCGACGCCCCGCATTTGAGCGAAGAATTTCTTGCCGAAGCCAACCGGCTCTGGCAACGGGCCGAAGACGCGGTGGCTGCTGAGCCGGAGCTTTTAAAGCGAGTAAAGGTCTCACGTCTAAGCGTGGACTACGCCATCTTAGAGCGAGGGCGACTCCAAGCGACCGAGAAAATGCCCGTGAACAAGCAGCTCCAGCCGTTGGTCAGCGCTCGTTTTAGTCCGTTCTTCGATGCGTTGCAGATCAGCACCATGACGCGACTAAACGGCAACAGGATCCCTCTCGACAAAGAAGCCTACCGCCGCGACCTGGCTCGTGACTTAGGTATTGAACTGTAGTATGAATTATT
>CAZISU010000143.1:0-9619 GCA_964541935.1 uncultured Planctomycetaceae bacterium
CCAGATCCGCGTCTGCCGGGCCTTCTCGTTGCCCACGACCGCGTCCATGTACCCGTCGCCGTTGAGGTCCAATATCCTCGCGCCGTTATCCTGCCCATTGGCCCCCCGCAACGGCTGACCGCCCAGCACGTTGCGGGTCAATAGCTCGTCGACCTCCGCCAGGCTGAGGAACTTGACCTTGCCTTTCTTCGCGGCGTAATCGATCATCTCGACAACTTTATCGTTGCTCATCCAGTTATGGGCATGGAAGCACAACGAGAAGACGCCCTGCTTTATCACTGCCGCATCGATGGCCGCCTTCCAATCGCCCAGCGTGATCGGGCTGTGGGGCTTGTTGCGGTTTTGGCCCGCCCAGTCGCTGGGCATCAGGCACGGCAACTCCCAGCAGAGCCGCCCGATCACGTATGGATAGGGATAATCCTCGATGACGTTCACGTTCCCTCGTTCGCTAGCCACATACTTGCCGAACCGCTCCCGCCCGTCGGCATCGCGAACCAACTCACGTGGCAGTACTGGGTCGCTGGACGTAAACAGGTTGAACACCGAGGTGTCAACCGTGAGGAAATTTCCCGCCGGCGTGGTCTTATTGAACACCTCGCTGAAGAACCGTGGGCTGACCGAACTCATCGAATCGCAACACGGCATCCGAAACGCCACCGCCGGGTTGTTTTCAATGGCAGACACCATGTCAACGCTAGTATCGTACGACTTTTTCGAAGCCGCCAAACCGCCGCCTTGCAAACAAGGGCACCGATGCGCCCGCGTATGGGCCTCGATACTAAGCCCCTCGCCGAGCCACTTTTGCAAGTGCGGGTGCTTCGTATCAATTTCGTTGGTCATGATGCTCACAGCCGCACGACCGTCAATGTCTTTGAGCCGCTTGAGGATCGGCCGAAGATGCGTCTCGAACGGCTCCACACTGTGCATGTCGTCAATGGCCAAAACCACAACACTCTCGACGCCCGCCTCACCAATCCACTGGGGCACGGTCAACTTGGCCGTATCGAGCCCAACTTGATAAGGGTCGCAAAACTCGTCCAGGTGTGCCAACCGGTTCCCGTCGCCGCCCCAAGCCACGGAAGCAGAAGCGGCAACACAAAACAGCGAGAGCACACAAAAAGAAACGCGAAGGAAAGGCATGGTGCGCATAGGAAGGGAATCCAGTAAAAGTGTTTGTCAGGGGTGATGATCGGCCCAACGAGGACAGCCGGGAGGGGACTTACTAACGACTCTGTTCGACTGTTTTTCTGTACAACTATTTTCTGCCGGTTAAAGCGAATTCGAAGTGATTATCTCCATCGGCGACAACTTCGGCTTCGAGCTTGCCCTCTTCATTAAACATAATAGGCGCGACGTCCGCAACCTTTCCCATCTGCGGATCGTTCACAAATCGGCCCGTTTCTCGGTAGGCGGATACCGTCACGCGGTATTTTCCGGGCATTAGGCCCTTGTCGGCCGCGATCTTGAATTTCCCCCCGATAATCTGCCCGCCGCCGCTGGGCGCTTTAGTGCCGGGCAGCGGCTGAAAGTTGATCGAGCCCTTCTCCAGCGGCTGGCCGTTGAACGTCACAACGCCGTCGGCCGAATTGCGTCCCCCATTGTCCGAACAACCGCCCAGGGATACTATAAAACTGACCAATAAAACCACAATCGGTGATATACAAACAAACCTAATCATCCTCATCGATAGATTCTCCACCATCGGGCGTGCCCAGCGCCTGCCATATCTCTAGTGGAATATTTTCCGCAACGAATCGCACGCTGCCGTCGCACATGCCCGTGTTGACCCCGCCGGGGTGCATGCTCCGTGCGGTATGCACGACCATGTTCAACTGGGTCAGCACGCCGCTGCTCCCTCCGTTGTTCAAACAAGGCGCAACGGCATCCGCTTGGCCGTCGACTGGATCACACCAACGCACCATGTCCAACGCGCGACTGTTGGGAGTATGATCCTGCATGAAAACGGGCCCCTCGTCGTAGGCGACCGCGCCGCGGATCGTGCAACTGCCGCCGGGTATCAACTCCGACACCAGCAAGGTATGGCTTGTACCGTCGCTGATATCGCGGATCTTGGCCCCATGATTGTAGGCGAACACGCCGTCGATACGAACATTCGCTTCCATCTGGCCGCGGCCGAAATTCCCCGCGTATGAACTTCGTCCATAAGGAGGAGAAGCCGCACTGCAAATCCCATCCTCGTTGAATGATTTCGATGCCGTCGGGTCAGATGGACATTGCAAGCCCGATATATCCGCCATGATGATCTTCTGGTTGCCCACGGGAATGCCGTTGAAAGCAATCCCCGGATTCCAGGTCCAGTCGATGTCCTTCAACGAGTCGTCGAGTTCCATGTACGGAAACAACCGCAGTATCCACGGCCACTCGGGGTCGTAGGTGCCGCTCTTGCCGATGCCGCTGATCATGTAGCCGTAGCCGGGCGGGAAGTGCCCGTGGCTTTGGTGATACATATGCACCGCCAACCCCACCTGTTTCACGTTGTTGCTGCATTGCATACGTCGCGCGGCCTCGCGGGCTGCCTGGACCGCCGGTAGCAACAAAGCGATGAGAATACCGATGATGGCGATTACCACCAGTAGTTCAACCAGAGTAAAAGCGCGACATTGCTTTCGTGCCATAGCGAATCTCCTTACTTTAGGGCGGTGATTTCAGCAAACATGCCGGGTCAAAACCCGGGCCTACGTTACTCCGTTTCGCCTCTCATATTCCAATGCTTGAACCCCCCTCTCCCAGTTTTTCCGGGGGGGAGAGGGAGCCGCAAGCTTAGGTTTTCAGGATTCATATATACTCTTTACTAGCCCCTGCGTCTACCTTTTCGTCGACAAAGCGGTGCCGCCAGCATTGCTATTAAGAAGGCGAACATTCCGGGCTCGGGCACAGTAGCATTTGTGCCGGTGGTTTGCCAGTTGCTTGCCAGGATGGTAGCGTCGATGTCATTTACGGCCCCGTCGTTGTTGAAGTCACCTTGTGCCCAGGTCGCGCCTGTCGCGGTTTGCCAGTTGTCGGCCAGAACGGTGGCATCGGCGGCATCCACTACACCGTCGAAATTGGCGTCGCCTGGAACTGTGCCACCGGGCACAATGGCTTCGATCATCACGTCATCTAGATTGCCTTTGAAATAATTGCTCAATATATCAGCGCGGACGCCGAAGTTTAAAAAGTCGTCGATAAAAGTCACGGCCGGAGAATTCACGCCGTGCTGTGCCCAGGCCGTTGCGTCTGGCAGAAGTGTGCCGCCGCGTGTCATGACGACCACATCGGCTGGATCGGCCGCCGCCATGTCTATCTCGCATGTGAATTGCTCCCACTGCATAGTCGTGTCGTGGGCGAATGCCTCGGCATTGAATTGTTGCAGTGGGTCTGTCGAATGCAAATGCATGGAGGCAGCGCCTGGGGCGGCCGGGTCGCCGCTGATGTTGGGGCCGACAACGACCGCGCCGTTGACGTGATTGTAATCCGCGCTCTGTTCGAAGAGGATTCCAGCCGTGCTGTCGGTTTTCTGCCACCAGCTAAATTTTACGTGTGTCAAGTTGCTGAGATCCAAGCTCGATACCGTTTGCAGCGAATCGGAACTGCCGTTGAACAGGACGCTGCCGTTGCTGTCGGTGCCCGTGCCGTCGAAATCGTCGCTCACCGACAAGGCCGTACCGCTCAAATGGTTGCCGTTACCCGATGAATCAGAGAGGAAATCGGTACCCTCTTCAAAACGCCAATGGGCCACGGTTTGGCCTCTGTCCAAGTCTTCGATTTTGACTTCGTCCAGGCCGCCCTTGTAAAAGTGAGCGGTGTTGGCCCTGGAACCAACGTACATAATATCGTTCGCCAAGGTAGGGTGGTTGCCGGCATGTGTATTTGAATACCCATCCATATCCGGCAGCAGTGTGTCGTTGTGGTATAACCGCATCACCTCGGATTGATCTGTGGTGACACGATCGATTTCGAGGCTGAACTTTTCCCACACATCTTGCGAGTGGGGTATAAGCTCGGTGTGAGAGCTGTCGTTAAAACGAACGGCGGCATGTCCGCCCTCAACGTCTTCCAAGCCGTTTTCGTTAGTGGCGAATACAAACCCTCCCAGGTTGCTGTTGTAATTGTTGGAATGTTCCATGAACACGCCCACATTAGGGATCGCCATTTCATTCTTCATCCACCAGGTAATGCGCACAGCGTTATGCGGTGAGAGATCGACGGTGTTGATGGTAGACATCCAGGCATCGACACCGTTAAAATAAGCGCTGCCCTGGCTAGTCGTGGCGGCCCCGTCATAGTCGTCGGCCACCGAAGTGACTCCAACGTTGGCGAGATTGTGACCGTTACCCGACATGTCGGAAAGGAAGTCGGCGCCTTCGTCAAACGTCCAATGAGCAATGGTCTGTGCCTCTGCATTGCCGCAGGCAAACGACAAGATGATGGTGGTCAACGCCGCGGACATGCTTGTTTTCATACTTTTCATGTTCATCAATAGATTCCCTTTGCGTAATCAATGGTTTGCGGATGAAAGTTGTTCTCGGATGACAGCCGAGCCGTTTGCCTTCTTCTCTTTCACTGGTTGTTCAAAGTCGTACTTTTCTATTCACGCAACAGCGGCCCCACAAGCTGCAAGCCGTTGAATGGTCCAATCGGATTGGTATTAAATGGTGAGTTCGCACTGGGATTGTTTTTCCAAGTACCTCGAATTTCTCCATTCTCATCACTACGTATTCCGGAAAACACCACATAGTCCTTGCCGTCCATGAAGGGTCTCTCTCTCCGCCGCAGACCTTTCGTCGCTTTTGTTTTTCCCCCAACCGTAAACAACGAACCTTCAGACGCGCCGGTGAAGAGCTGATTTTGCGGGCCCTGGGCCGCGCCCGCGGTTCCGTATAGGTAAAGGTCGTATCGTGCGTTAAGTCGCAGCCCGCCGAGCGTGAAACTGCCATCGTCGTTTTTCACGGCAATGTAATCGTCGGCCAACGCGTGACCGGTCGCGGCATGAATGGTAGTAAACGGCTCAAGAGCTTGCTGATTGCGCGATATTTCTATGGTAACGGAGCCAATGTGTCTCTCACCGCTCCACAGCGGCCCACAACGCCGGTTGACCAGACCGATGGAGTTCCAGTGCTTGCCTTGGCCGCGCGGACAAGCACCGCTGCCGGAGTATAATGGATTTCCCATCGGTTCAAAATCAACGTTGACCGTCGGCAGCAATGCACTGGGAGGCATACTTCGCACAAATTCCTTAGTGTCGGCCTTTAATTGTCGGGTTTTGACTTGTCCCGGGCACTCAACCCGGACAGCTTCGCCAGCAATGATCTTTTGCGAAACGATTTTCTCGGGAGCAAGCGGTCTCTCTTGTTCGGCTTGAGTTTCCTCGGGACGGCTCTCCAACTCGACGGCGCCTACGAAACAACTCACCTCCGTTGCGCCCGACTCGTCGGTCGACACGCCGAACTCGGTGCCCAAATCGATGACCGACACAGTGGGCGTGTCTACGCAGAAACCGATTCCTGCTTCGGGCACATTGGCGGTGATCTTGCCCGAGTATAAGCTGATACGCATTGAAGAAAGCAACTCGAAGCTGGCCGGGCCTTCCACTATTATTCCCACCCCGTTATTGAAATGTATTTGAGAAAGCCCGCTTTTGAGTTGAAATCTCTGCCCCACACCCAGCGGCGAGCCTAAAAGCGGAGCGTTCTCCGCAGCGCTCCATTGGCACTTCTCATCGGCCGCAAACCAGGCAATGCTTGCCTGTTGAGCAACGCGCGACGCGGTGGGCAAAACGCCCGCGTCTTCCCGAGTGTTTCGCGAAAGAATCACCACGAAAAGCAACAGCGCCACAGTGGCCCAACCCATCGCTACCCAAGATGCAACCGACAAGCTCCTGGGCTGGCACAAGTAATTCACACCCTGCTCGAACGACGATCCCAAGAAACCGAGAAGCGGTGACTTTCCTGGTTCTTTAACCACGGGCAGGTCCAATGGCGAGGCATATTCGGCCCGCAACATGGAGTGCAATACCATATAGTCGACGTAGTATTCCTTGGCGCCCGGCTCCTCACGCAGCAAGTCGGCCACGCGCGCACGCTCCCGGTCGTTTAACTGATCTTCGGTAAACCCGACCAGCAGACGGCTTAATTCGGCAGACGGTTGTGGGGGATTGTTCGACACTGCTACTCCAAGGCCAGTTTGCGATGAATGCAATTCAACAAGGCGCGACGAATACGGTATAGCCGCGTGGCCACTGCGCCTGGTGTCCAACCGTGAGACGAAGCCAGATGCTTCACAGAACCGCCCGTCTTGTAACGCTGCTGAACCAATTCCTTCTGACGGTCTGTCAACTGCGAAAGGCAATCTTTGAGTGCATGTTGACGTTTATCCAGATCCACCGTGCGCGACTCGGCCGCCTGGGCCAACTCGCCCAGCAAGCGATCGTCGAAGAGGTGTCGATCGCGACCGCAATCGCGACGATGAGCCATGACCTGATAATAGGCTATCTTACAGGCCCAAGCCCCGAACTCGGTGCCTTCGATAAAGTCGCTTGACTTTCGCCACATCACCAGATTTGTCTCCTGCAGCACATCGTCAGCTTCTTCCGGCTTGTGCACTAGAGTGCGAATGTACGCATAGAGCCTGTTCTGTGAGCCTGCCAGAAGCTGAACAAATTGTTCAGTGCGTGCCTTACTTTCCATACAAAAAAACTCCAGGCTGAAAACTATGTGACAAAACCTTTGGTGAATCTAAATCGTACCCCACGCAAAGTCCTAGCATCTCCCCCCTGCCTCGGCATGACAAGTTTCCTCTAAGTATTAATACCAGAACCCGCTGCTGTATTACACAAAATCGCATAATCATAGCGAATTCAAGTGGAAAAATGAAAGTTCGGGGGGGCGGCATAATACTACTGGTTAGAAATACTTGCGAAGGAAAAAATGATTTCGTAAGATTTCTCCCGCTTCTGGTATTACTTAATAGGTTTAACATTACTCCGTGTTTACATCATAACCATCTAACACTGAACATTGTAATGAACAGAATATGCCCTCGCCCACGTTTCATTCTTTTTTTTGCCCTGGCCGCGGCTTTGCTGTTGTCAGTATTTTCCGTTTCTAGCTCCGGCGAAGAGCTGGCCTGGAATGTGGGGCTATCGAGTGTATGCATCACGTCCGAGGAACCGCTTTGGATGGCCGGATATGACACACCATCGCGACATCAGCCGGCGCAGGGTGTGCTGCATGACATATATGCCAAGGCCATGGCCTTCGAAGATCCGCAAGGCCAACGAGCCTTGATGATCTCGGCTGAGTTATGCGTGCTTCGCCCCACGCAAATAGAGGCCTTCTGCCAACAGATCACCCAAGCCACCGGGCTACAGCGTAGTCAAATCCTATTGAACCTTTCCCATACACATTCCGGCCCCTTCATCGGTTTGGAAGACGCCGACATGGGGCCCTTGCCCATCGAACAGCGGAGAAGTCTGGCCGCATACACACAGACCCTCCAGCAAGACCTTGTTGATATAAGCGTGGCGGCCTTGGCCGACCTGCAGCCCAGCCAACTCTCATACGGCGTGGGCTCGGCCGATTTCGTTGTCAACCGGCGTATTATCAATGCCAACGGCACATATGTCGGTATGGGGCCCAACCCGAATGGCTACAAAGACGACGATGTGCCCGTGCTGCGAGTGGATCGACCCGACGGTACGCTACGTGCAGTACTTTTTGGTACAGCCTGCCACAATGTGGCGTTGGGGGCAAATCTTGAGGTCTCGGGGGACTATGCCGGTGTGGCACAGATCCAACTCGAACAACAGTATCCTGGCGTGCAGGCGATGTTCATGACCGGTTGCGGCGCCGACGCTAACCCTGAACCTCGCAGTTCGGTCGCACTGACCACACAACACGGAACAAGCTTGGCCGCGTCCGTTTCCCAAGTGCTGCAAGGCACGTTGCAAGCGGTCAAGGGGCCGATCCGCACCGAACTCGATTGGGTCGACTTACCGCTGACTCCCGTGCCTTCTCAGGCGGAGCTGGAGCAGTTGGCTGCCGGGCCCGTCTGGGACTCTTATACGGCCGGGCACATGCTCGAAGCACTCGGCCAGGGCCAGACACTGCCGACTCACTACTCCGCGCCCATCGCTTTCTGGCAATTTGGCCAGGATCTGAGCCTGGTGGCCCTGCCGGGCGAGACTGTTTCCGACTATGTGCGATTAACGCAAAAAATGTTGGGAAAAGAAAAGCTCTGGATGTCCGGCTACAACAACGACGTCTTTGGCTATCTGCCCTCGGTAAAAATACTGAGTGAAGGCGGCTACGAAGCCCGCGGGCTATTTGGTCCTGATATTGGTTGGTTTGCGCCGCAGGTTGAGGACACCGTGATGGACAAGATCGGGACGATGGCCGAGCGAGTGGGGAGACCTCTGGCGCCGGTCGAACCAGACGACACTCGCCGTGTGGCCTACTGGCGTTTCGAGCCCGGCCAAACCATGGCCGATTCGTCGGGCAACGGTATAACGCTGGTCGCCAACCACGGCGCGACTTTTGTGGAAGATTCGCCGCCGGGTAAACCCAGCCAGGGTTGCACGGCCATGAACGGCTCGAGTTATATCGACGCTGGTAACCCCGCCGGGCTAAATGGCGAGTGGGATGGCCTGACCGTGACGGCTTGGATCAAACCTGACTCGAATTGCCTCACCGGCGCTCGGATGATCGCAGGAAAATGGGCCTTCGAGGAGAGCGGTGACCATTTCGGGTTATTTCTTTTTGACGGTAAACCGTTGGTCGCCGTTGGCGATGGCCAAACCGGCGAAGGCGGATTGGTCGGTCTAACAGTTCTCGAAGCCGACGAGTGGCATTTCGTCGTAGGCACATGGGACGCCGATACATGTGAATACAGGATCTACATCGACGGGCAATTGGATGCGGTAGGCTTCCAGATCGGCAACGGTATTAACGCTGCTTCGAGCAAGGAACTTATAATAGGAGCGCAAATGACACCCGGTACCGAGCGATATTTCTCGGGACACATCGACGAGATTTCCATATTTGACGGCAAGCTCGATCAACAAGCGATTAAAGTCATGTTTGCCGGTCCCGCCCCCGGCGATGCCAATTGGGACGGACGTGTCGATGACACAGACGCAATCATCCTGGCCGCTAATTGGCAATCTTCCGGACCCGAGATTGGCTGGCAGCAAGGTGATTTCAATGGCGACGGTAAAGTAGACGACCGAGATGCCACAATGCTGGCTGTCAACTGGCAAGAGGGCGTAGCCGCTGGGCAGGCCACAGTTCCTGAACCGACAATGGCTGGCATCTTGTCATTGTCGCTTATATGGATCGTAGTCTTGCAGAGCTTGATTCGCAACTAAGCCACATCACACAAATACCCGATAGCCTAGCAAATTCAGCCCGTAATCTTTTTCAGAAGCTCGACCGCGGCGCTGCTCATGTCGCGAGCGGCCGTTGGCAAATAAGGCGGCAATTCGAGTATCTTCGGGACCGTAATCGCCGCATATTCCCCCGCCTTGTAGGCCTTCGGGTCGGCCACATAGCCCACCGAATCGTCGGCATAGCCGACCACCAGCGTATCCGCAAACGGAGAATCGCGCCGGATTTCCAGCCCG
>CAZISU010000144.1:0-9598 GCA_964541935.1 uncultured Planctomycetaceae bacterium
AGGAACCCGTACTTCTTCTGTTTGGAGAGTACGCTAATGTCGGATGAACCATAAAAAAGAACGAATCCGCATGTAAGATCGTCATTTATGAGCACTGCCCAAGGGCTATCCGTCAATGGGATTACGATTCAATCAACGAAGCCCCTTAACTGGCGAACAATTGAGCCGCAATTCAGATTGATTAGAAATACCTGCCCGTCAAGCATCAATCATCATACACATAGACCGCCATGATGAAATGGTCAGTGCGAAATATCGCACTTCGGCAATGCCTTCTGAAGTTTTTTGACGCCAGCATCAGTGACCTGAGTGGCTTCGAGGTCCACACTCAGGAGGTTGCTCAGCCCCTTCAGATGTTCCAAGCCAGTGTCGGTGACTTTAGTTTCGTAGAGGCTCAGGTAAAGTAGGCTGCTCAATCCCTTCAGATGCTCCAAGCCAGTGTCGGTGATCTGGAGGTCCATGATGTATAACTCTTGGAGATTGGTCATCCCCTTCAGATGCTCTAAGCCAGCGTCGGTGACCTGCGTGTCAGTAAGATCCAATCTTTCTAGCTTTTTCAATCCCTTAAGATGCTCCAAGCCAGCGTCAGTGACTTGTGTTTCTTGGATGTCCAAATCTTGGAGGCTGACCAGCCCCTTAAGATGCTCCAAGCCAGCGTCAGTGACCTGAGTGCCACGAAGGCGCAACCCTTGGAGATTTATCATCCCTTTTATATGGTTCAGTCCATCATCAGTAACCGGAATGAAATCAAGTTCCAGCCATTGGAGGTTGGTCAATTCCTTCATGTGCTCCAGATCGGTATCAGTTACTTCCCACCCATCCACCGTGACCCAACAGACAGGGCTATCATTAAACCATTTCCACAACCAACGGTCAGGTATTGGCAATTCATTTATTGGCACTCCATAAGCATTTTCGTCCTCTTTCAAGAAGAATGTGATAAGGGCTCCCATCTTCTCAAGTTCAGCCGTTGCACTTATTTCATTTCGGATGATTCGTATCCGGTTCCCCAGCCAAGCGAACCCTACCGACGCAAGGAGTACAACAACCAGCAGCGTCCGCAGGCTGAACTGATACCAGCGGAGTTTTGGTTTCGACGGGTTGGATTCGTCCAAGATTATGCCCTCAAGATGTGACAGGTGATATACTTATCATTATAGGGAGCTGACGTTTCCATGCAATCGGGCAGAGATTACACAAGCCGCTTATCCAATAAGCCATCGGCTCACTTGCTAATGTCCCGATACGCCGGTCAGATTCG
The DNA here is from genome assembly GCA_964541935.1 of uncultured Planctomycetaceae bacterium. Taxonomy (GTDB): domain Bacteria; phylum Planctomycetota; class Planctomycetia; order Pirellulales; family Thermoguttaceae; genus JAFGTN01. Next base: position 1,262 of record CAZISU010000144.1, read on the forward strand.
ATTCTCAACCGGCCATACATTTTGCGAGTGTCACTGTTCAATTCTGAAAGTCGTTAGAGGTGGGCTGAAGGCGTTGTGGGATGTTGTTGATCATGGTGGCCGATGAGGATGGGCCTAAAAACCATGCTAGTGCCCAGCTAAGTTTAGCATGGACAAACCAGGAAATGTTTTCATTTTCTGGGGCGTGGTTCACGGCAGGCTCAGCAAAATATTTTTTAAAAAGCGGATATTTCCAATGAGTTAATTCGCGGACGGCTTGGCTTGGTTTTTCAAGGCAGCTTCGGCTTCAAGTGCTTTGCGGCCGACGGTGTCGGTGGGGCCGGTGTAGCCGGGGCCTCCGGCGGCTACGAAGCCGTTGCTGCGGCCGTCGAGGTTGGGGCTGATCCAGAAGGAATAGAGCGAGCCGTTTTTGAGGTGGAATCGCAGCCGTAGCGGGCGGCCGGCCAACGCTACGAGGCTCGGGGCGTCTTGCCAGGAGATCTGCTGGATGGTACTGTCGGTGGCGACGGGTTTGCATCGTGCGAGGGTGAACGGAGCGATGGGCTGCCCCTGTTCGTCTAGTACTTCGGCGTGTAGCGTGCCTTGGGGGTTGTCGATATTGACAAACAAGTGCTTGCCCGAGAATCGTAGCGGGCGTGTGGTGAGGGTGGCGGGGCTTTTGCCGGCATTCATCGAGGCGAAGCCGTCGCGACGTAAAAATGCCACGCCGGTGGCGCCGCGGTCGTACATGCCATTTTTCCGCCAGTGTTTGTCCGTCTGGTTCTTGTTGCCTTGGAAACCGGTGTAGTAGAACCAGAGTCGGTCGCCGCGTACGAGGCAGATGCCGCCGATGGATTGCACGTAGCCGCGATCCCAGGTGTCGCGTCGCGTGGCTGGGATGAAGGCCGAGCGGTCGGGGCGCTGCCAATGGAACCCGTCGCGGCTGTAGGCTAAATTCAGTTCCGTGATCTTGGGCAGGCCCTCTTTCATGCATTCGCTGTTTGGCGGGCCGAGGTGAATTTGATAGAACCCGAGCATGAGACTTTCGTAGCCTACCGCGTCGAGGTTGTATAGCTGGGCCGACTGACCGATTTGCGGGTCGGGCGGATCTAGTCTGTCGGCGGCCGCCCAGAACACGGGCGTGTCGGGGCCGAACGTATGGTAGAAGTTTTTCCATTTGGCACCGGCCAGAAAATCGTCGTGCTCCCAATAGTGGCGGCTGCGGCCGCGCACGCCAGATCGCAGGCTGTATACCCACTTCTTGCGGAAGGGGTTGTAGAACATGGTGCTGCGGTCGCCCGTGTCACCGCTGGCGATGGGCTTGCTCCAATGGATGCCGTCGGGCGAAACCATGCTCAGCCCCGGCATGTCGCCGCCGGGCGGGCGCATGTACATCTTCCACCGCTGGTTCGGATTCTTCGTCTCGTAGTCGGGGAATACTGCCCAGGAGTCGGGCGTGAGCGCCGGGTCGAGAATGCGGTTGGTGCCCGCCTGGATGTCGAGGTTGGGGCGCTCCCAAATTAAACCGTCGCGACTGGTTGCATAACAAATGGTGTGAATCCAGCCGGCCTCATACCACATGCGGAACTGTTTCTGAGCGGGATCCCACCAAACGCCGCCGCTTTTGGGACACGCGGCGTCGCAATTGTCGCCGTTGAGTTCCAGTTTCGTTTGTGGTTTTAGAACCGGATTACCTTCGTACTTTTGGGCTTTGTGGAAACGACGTGTCAAATCTGTCGACTCGATGAGGAAATCGTCGACGAACAACTGTCGGCCCGTGTCGATGGGGATGACTTTGGGCGGATGGTCGAGATAGGGGACCGGCATCGGTTCTCTGGACTCGGGCACGAGATAGGCCGGCGGCCACTGCTGGGGAAGCCGGATGCCGTTGTAAAGCAGTTGGCCTTGGTTTTGTGACCAGGGCTTGGGAGGTTTCGCTTTACGGGTGGTCACCTTGGCGGGGCCGAGCAACACGGCCCATTTCCCCCAGCGATACTCTTCGCCCTGTTTCAATTTCTTCTGATACACACGCACCAAGTCGTACTTCTTCGCGCCAAAAAGCTGGAAGAGTTTGGGGGTTTCGATGCGGGTGAAACCGGCCTGCTCAATTTCCTTATAGAGACTTGCGGCGATGGGGTCGGCCGGGTCGGGTGTGATAAGAGTAACCAGACCTGGCTGTGTGCAGCGGAAGGCAATTCGATCGATGCTGTTGCGGACGAACGGCTTGCCCTGTAGATAGGCGGGCGTTTCCTTCAGCGTGTAGTCGCGATTCGTATAAAGCTTCGCCCCCACGCGAAATGTGTCGACTTGGAAAGGGCCAAAATACTCGACCTCGGCCGCAGGGCCCTCAAGTGGCGACTGTCGCCCCGCAGCATGAGCCGATCCTGTGGAGAGTGTTGCGATTGCCAAAAGAATTGTACCAACGGCCATGACCAGTAGATTTAGACGGCGGCATCCACCTTCAGGCAATTCGATACCACGAACTGCACTTGCGTGTTTTCCAGAATTCATTAAGGCGCTCCTTCTGTGGTGTGAGTGTGGGGGAGACGTAATGAACGGCGGGGCCAACCGGTACACCGGCTTGCGGCTACCGACAATATACGTGTTTTGGCGGGGTGTGTAAACCAGTTTGGCTAGAAAAGCGGGCTAGGCTGCTAAGCATGATTTTTACCCAAAGAATACAACAAGGCGGCGGGAACCCCCGTCGCCTTGTGTACATCCGATCGCTGCCCCGAGGTTTCGCTCGGGGCAAACCATTGCGCAGATACGCCGGGAGGACGTTAAGCGCTCTTCGGTTTTTTCTCCGGCATGGGCAGAAATTGTTCGCGGCCGTCGACGATGTCGTCGGTTATCACGTACTGAGTTCCGGCCGGTTGTTCGGGCAGCTCGAACATGATGTCGAGCATTACACTTTCGATGATTGAGCGCAATCCGCGAGCACCGGTTTCCTTGGCCTGGGCCTTGATGGCGATTGCGCGGAGGGCCTTTTCGGTGAATTCGAGTTCGGCGTTGTCCATGGCGAACATTTCGCGGTACTGTTTAACCAAGGCGTTACGCGGCTCTTGCAACACACGCACGAGGGCTTCGTCGTCCAGGGGCGTGAGGGCCGAGAGTACCGGCAAGCGGCCGACCAGTTCGGGGATGAGTCCGAATTCGAGGATGTCGTCGCTGGTAGCCTGGGGCAGCAACTCGGCCAGGTCTTCTTCCTGGTGCAGGATGTCGCGTTGGCCGAAACCGATGGTCTGTTTGCCAAGACGTTGGCTGACGATTTTGTCGAGCCCGACGAACGTTCCGCCGCAGATGAAGAGTATGTTGCTGGTGTCCATCTGTATGTATTGCTGTTCGGGATGCTTTCGTCCGCCCTGTGGGGGAACGTTGGCGGTGGTTCCCTCGAGCATTTTCAGCAAGGCCTGTTGCACGCCTTCGCCCGAGACGTCGCGGGTGATAGAGACGTTCTGGCTGGTCTTGCCGATCTTGTCAATTTCGTCGATGTAGAGGATGCCACGTTGTGCGGCCTCGATATCGAAGTCGGCTGCGTGTAGCAACTTCAGCAACAGGTTCTCGACATCTTCGCCCACATAGCCGGCCTCGGTCAAGGTGGTGGCATCGCCGATGGCGAAGGGCACGTCGAGCTCACGGGCCAGGGTTTGGGCCAGAAGCGTTTTACCGCTTCCGGTGGGGCCGATGAGGAGGATGTTGGATTTGTCGAGTTCGACCTCGGGGTTGAGCCCCGTGTGTCAGACGCTTGTAATGTGTATGGACGGCCACGGCCAAAACCTTTTTGGCAAATTCCTGGCCGATTACATATTGGTCGAGCTTTTCTACAATCTCACGTGGAGTGTGGATTTTGCTGAAGAGCTGCTTGCTGGTGCCGCGTCGTCGTCGTTCCTGGTCGAGGATCGATTGACACAGCTCGATGCATTCTCCGCAAATGTAGACGTCGCCCGGTCCTTCGACCAGCGGGCCCACATCGCGGTAGCTTTTGCGGCAAAATGAACAAAAAGCGTTTTTCTTAGTGGTTCCGTTACCACGGCGTCCGGAGCCAAAGTCCCGTCCTGATGGCATGCTAATTCCTTTCGGCGTCACCCGCTGCCGATGACTTTTCTAAGCCTATCTTTGCGGGGATATGTAATCCTTGGTGTCGCTCGATTGGTCTTGGGCGAGTATTCGCTTTTGACCCCGTGGGGCTTCCTTGTCCTTGTCGTTCGAGCAGTTTTGCACTCCAGATACTACGCACGGAAGGCAACTGTGGTTTTGTTCACTTGTGAAGAAACCGGTCGTTTCTGAAAAATCGTCCGATCCGGAGACTTCGTAACCATCGTTGCAAACCGTCTTAACCCGTTTGGCCGTCATCCCTTAACTCGTTCTGGAGTTGCTCCGCCAACGTAGTTTTAATTGTTCGGAATTCTGAGTCGCTAAGGTCACCCCGCGTATGGGAATCACGGAATTTTGATAGCATTTCACTGGTTGGGAGTTCGTGTTGTACCGTCTCGGTACGGGTTTTCCTAATGGCGTAGGCAGCCACGCCGACCAACGCGGCCAGAATGCCCAACGAAATCGACAACTCCATCCCGTGCGACCATGCTAGTACGATGTTCAAAATCGGACCTCACCGAAAAACCTGCAAACTTTCGCGCCGAGAAAGACGCCTACCTAATTATTGCATAATAGCCTAATCGAGGTCCAGGACCGGATAACTGTCGTTATTACCTGAAATAGAAAAAAGTCGTTTTCGGCTATTGGTTTGCTTTCCAGCAGAATCGGATTTCGCCAAATTGTTTCGCCATGCATAGGCATTGCACCCGTCGCAAGAGTGTGTATTTTACACTGCATAGCGGGGTGTGTGGGTGGCAATAGACGCTTGACCCAGACGGTGCGGCATGGAAGAATCGCAGAATCTTCAATTATGCACGGATCTTATGTCAAATAAAAAACGATCTATGAAAAATATTCTTGCGTTGTGCAGCTTAGATATAGACTGCGGTTGTGTTTCGATGGGGCTTTTGATTGCGAGCCTGACACTTAGCCTTGCTACGCCTGTCCTGGGCGAGCCCGTTTTGTCTGAACTGGCGCCGCTTTCCTTGGAATATCAGCAATGGGATGCCAATCCGCTGGCTTGGCGGTTTACGCCAGGTGGGGTTTCTGTATCGAATCCACAGGCAGATCACGCGATCTTTGCTGCCGCGCCCGAGAGTCGCACGGTGGTGATCGAGGCCCAGGTAAAGGTGCTACGGAGTACGGGAAAGCGATGGAATATTGCCGGCGTGTCCGTATATCGCGATCCGCGGAATTTCTGGCACTTTGCCATGGTCGAAGCGCCACAGGATGAGGGCGGTCGACGTTTTTGTGAACTTTCGGAGATGCGCGACGGTGTCTGGCTGGCACAGAATAACCTGAAGAGGGTCGTCGACGAGCGATCGAAGGAAACGTGGAAGCCCGGCCAAGTGTATCGGCTGCGTCTCGCCCTCGATGCGAAGGGGATCGAAGGGCGGCTGAGCGATCTCGACGGTCGGGTGTTGCGGCGAATTCGCTACGAGTTCAGCACGACAGCCGTGGACAGCGGCCGAGTGGCGTTGCGTTGTAATGGATTCGAGGCCGAGTTCAAAGCCATCGCAGGTGCACATGCTGGCACCGTGCCGGAAACCAAAACACCGTTGCCTGCTTACGCTTGCAAGAGCCACGTGGAAGATATCAGCGGCAAGCGGACCGGTTTTTTTCACGTTGAGCAACGTGACGGAAAGTGGTGGGCCATCGATCCGTTGGGACGCGGGTTCGTGCCGCTGGGAGTCGACCACGTTACTTACAGGGGGCATTTTTGCGAAGAGCTTGGCCACTGGCCACATAAGCTGAAAAACGATAAGCGATATCCTAATCGTGAGACTTGGGAGAAGGAAACAATCGGGCGGCTGAGCAATTGGGGATTCAATCTGCTGTCGGCCGGATCGTCGCCGCAATTGTTCCATAAGGGCCTGGCCCATACACGTTTCTTGTCAATTGGGTCGCGGCTTGCACATATGGGCGACGAGTATAATATTACACCGAACATGGGGGTACCCTGTTCGGCCATGCCCAATGTGTTCCACCCGGACTTCGAGCGTTATTGCGTCTATCTTGCCCGCGGGCAGTGTGCGTCGAGTGTGGGTGACCCGTGGCTTTTCGGATATTTTCTCGACAACGAGTTAAAGTGGTGGGGGGTGGGCAACGTGGATACGGGCCTGTTCGATGCCGTGTTGAAGAAAGGGCCCAAGCATTCGGCCAAACTGGCTTTGCGAGATTTTCTCGCGCGACGTTACGGTGGAGAGATCGCTAAACTCAACGCGGCCTGGGGGGTTGAGTTGGAGTCGTTCGACAAGATTCTGGAGCGGGAATCGCTCGGCAACGCGAACAAGCAGACCGTCACCGACGATAAGAAGGCGTTTGCCGGGCTGGTTGGCGAACTTTATTTTTCTGTGCTCACAAAGGCCATACGTTCGGTTGACCCAGACCATATGATCATCGGAAGCCGGTTTGCGGGTGGTCATGCGGCCGATATGGTGTGGCAGGCGGCGGGGCGTTATTGCGATATCAATACGTTCAACTACTATGGCAACGTTGATCTGGACCGTGGCATCGCCCTGGACGACGATCATCACCAGCCTACCAAAACGCTGCGGCAAGTGTTCGAGAAGTTCTATCAACTGGGGGGGCGGCCGATGATGGTTACCGAGTGGTCGTTCCCGGCCATCGATAGCGGCCTGCCGTGTACACACGGTGCCGGGCAACGTTTTCAAACTCAAGAGCAACGCGCGCGGGCGACCGAGATATTTGCCAAGACAACATTGCGGATGCCGTTTATGGTCGGCTACGACTATTTTATGTGGGTGGACGAACCGGCTTTGGGCATCAGCAAGATCTTTCCCGAGAATACGAACTACGGGTTGATCGACGAAGATGCTAAAGCATATGAACCTTTGGTGGCAGCTTTCACAAAAGTTCATCGCGATGCCGGGCAATTGCGTCATGAAGCGACCGTTGCAGATTCCTCGACGGTCGCCCCCAGGCCGTCAGAAGTGGAGGCTCCCGTAGCGGCGATTAAGCGGATCCGTGCAATAACTCGCGATGCCGGCAGCCCGGTTGTTTTTGAGCGTGAAGGTGACCGCTACAAGGTCGATGCCGGCGGGTTTGTGCTGGAAGGTCGCGTTGGCGGGAACAATCTTGTGGATCGAGTCAGTTGGCGCGGCGTTGTCTTGGGACGCTACAATGCGATGATGCAACAGTGCAACGACCACGATCAGTGGGTCGGAGTCAACCGCCTGGTCGACGTGCAAGCAAAAAAAGTGCCGGGTGGTCTGGCCATCGATCTTATCGGACGCTACGAAGACGCCAACCCCAGCGGGTCGCGGCGCCCGTTTGAGATCGCGCATCGCATTACACTTCTTAACGGGGCCGACTACTTTGTCGACGAGTTACTTTGGTGTCGCAATACGGGCAATCTGCCAATTGAAATGCGTTCGTTCTATTTCCGCCCACACGCCGAGATCGGCGGCAGCGCGAAGGGCGATATTTCCATGAAACAAAAAGGTGTGCCGCGTCTTTGGCAGGCGGTACGCGGCGACGCTTGGGTAGATCCGGCCGAGGATGTGTTCTGGGGGCTGACCATTGGCGAAGCCGACCCCACACGAATCCACTTCTGGCTGAACGAGCAAGGCGGGCAACATCCAGACGCCCATCGAAAAACCGAGTTTATACTGCCCCCGGGCAAAACGTTTCGTCCTGCATCGCCGCTTTACGTTGTCGGCGTGGCGGGCAAGGGCAAGCGGCTGCAATGGGAGAAGAAAGCCGGCGAGATTTGGTAGAAACACATCATAAATATTATTCCACGGAAAAGGAATGAAAGTGACTGACATACGGCCCGTCGATGGCAAGCAATTAAGTCCCATACCCATGCCGCGCGTTGCCGAGCTTCGGGAGCATTATCGCCAGGCGATGTTCGACGATGTTATCCCATGGTGGATGGAACACTCGCTCGACCGCGAAAACGGCGGCTACTATAGTCAACTAGAGCGCGACGGAACACCTTACACGACCGATAAGTATATGTGGTTGGTGGGCCGGCAGGCGTGGATGTTCAGTCATCTGTACAACACGCACGAACAGCGACCCGAATGGCTCGAAGCCGCTCGCTTGGGCGCCGATTTCATGTTGCAACACGGATTCCGTGACGGCGGTAAGATGCACTTCCGCCTAACCCAACAGGGCATGCCTCGCGCCGAAGTGCTGAGCACTTACACAGAGATTTTCGGCTCGATCGCCATGGCCGAGTATAGCCGAGCTATCGATGACGAGCAGCTTTGGGAGCGAGCGGTTGCGATGTACGAC
>CAZISU010000145.1:0-9585 GCA_964541935.1 uncultured Planctomycetaceae bacterium
GTATTCCATAAGCTCTCATCACGTCGGCGATGAAACACATGGCCCCGATGCCGTCGCAACTGGCATGGTGAAACTGGAACGTCAACTCCGTGCGTGTCTCGCCCTGGCGTGCCCAGGCACGCAGGCCCGCTTGCGATGCCAGGTCGATAGCCCCGCCATTGGGACACTGCAACGGCACCGATTCCTGATCCCAGTCGAACATGACCGGATTTTCACCGGCCGAAACCCAACACGGCCGGCGGGCGTTTGTGCTATCGATAATCGCCCGCATGAGCGGATGAAGTACAAGCACCTCGCGGAGCGATTCTTCCATGGCCGCCCGCTCGATTTCGCCCGCAAGCTGCACCGCCATGACAAACGTCATGGGATACTCCGGCCGATCATCCGCCAGCATGTAGCGTTCAAAGGCCACCATCGGCAAGGGAAATATGTCGTCGGGTGAATGCATGGCTTGCGGCGAAAGGGGGGGGAAGCTAGCAAACCCCCATCATAGCCATGCAGGGCCGGAATTGAAAGGGGGACGGCGCGCGGGGACAAGCCCCGCCGCTAACATTTAATTTCAATCTGCTAACTTGTAACGCAAATCTGACTTTTGCAACGGTCGGTTAAACCGTCTCGGGTAGCTGATATGGTTTGCGCATCTCGCGTTGCAGGTATGAATTCGCTTCGTCGTCGCCAGGGAAGATTTCTTTGGCCGGATCCCACTTGAGCTTGCGGCCCGTCCAGCGGGCGATGTTGCAGATGTGGCAGACGGTGGCCGAGCGGTGGCCGATTTCGATGTCGGCGGCCGGATTTTCGCGGCTGATCATGCAGTCGATCCAGTTGCGCCAGTGGTGCAAGCCGCTACGCTGTTTAATCATTTCCTTGCCGCCGACTTCTTCGAGCAGATCGACGGGATCGGTTTTTAGGCTGTTGCGATGGACCATGACCTTGCCCTTGTCGGTGACGAATGTGCCGCCCGAGCCGGAGCCGTTGTCGAGCACGACTTCGACGCCGTTGGCGTAGCGGTAGAAGACTCGGCGATTTTTGCTACAGGCTTCGTTGCCGGCGTCGCGACTGGCCGGGGCGGTGAAGGTGGGCGCTTCGAGCTTGCCGCCTTCGGCCCAAACTTCGACGGGGCCGCTTTTGTCCATGCCCAAGGCCCATTGGATCGTGTCCAGGCCGTGGGCGCCCCAGCCGGTCATCTCGCCGCCGGAGTAGCGTCGGAACGACAGCCAGCCGGGATTGGCTCGACAAGGATAGATGTCGGCGTGGAAGGCGCGGGGCTCGGTCTGGCCGCACCAAGTGTCCCAATCGAGACCGGCGGGCGTGGGCTGGGCCGGCAGGCCGCAAAGCCAAGGGCTGGGAAAGTTCATGCCGATGACTTTCTTGAGCTTGCCGAACTTGCCGGTCCGCAGCAGTTCGCAGCCCACGCTGTTGGGCGCGTAGGAACGTTGGTGCGATCCGGTCTGGCAAACGCGTTTGTACTTCCGCGCGGCGGCCAGCATGACTTGGCCCTCGCGAACCGTGAGGCTCAGCGGCTTTTCGCAGTACACGTCCTTGCCCGCCTGACAGGCATGCACAAACGGCAAGGCGTGCCAGTGGTCGGGCGTGGCGATTACCACGGCGTCGACGTCCTTGTTGTCGAGCAGCTTGCGATAATCGGCATATGTGGCCTTCACGTTCCACTTTTTGGCCACGTCGGCCAGTCGTTTCTGATACACATCGCAAATAGCTACCGTGTCGATTTCCTTGGGGCCATGAATATGAAAACCTCGCCGCCCCACGCCAATATGCGCGATGCCGATGCGATCGTTGGCCGCGGGCCGCCCATCGGCCGCGAATGCCGTGGCGGGAACAAACTGGGCAACGGCCACGCCACCGGCTGCCAGGGCCGAGGTTTGTTTGAGGAATTCGCGTCTAGGAAGTGTTTTTGTATTTGGCATGGCTTTTATCCTTTGAATTTGTATGTCAGATACCAACAAACTCGTTGGCTAGATTGCCGCTTCTTCACTTTTCTAACTGTTCCACCGCGTGCTTGGAAAGCCGCGTGACGTAATTATTCTGTTTGTCGTTGCAGGCTTGTTTCAAGGCGGACAGGGCAGGGAGAGCCTGTTGGCCAATCTCGTCCAAGGCGCCCGCCGCGGCAACGCGTATCCACTGGCGATCGCTTTTCAGCTCTTCGATCAACACGGGCAAGGCCTTTTGCGGGCGGCCCAGCAGGCATACGGCCCGGGCGGCGGCCACGCGGACAGTGGGGGATTTGTCTTGCAGGGCGGCCTCTAGGCGTGGCAGATAATCTTTGCGGCTGGAGGCCATGTTCCCCAAGCCCACGGCGGCCCAATAGCGCACGGCGGCGTCCGGGTCGTCCATGGCTGCCAGGAGTTTGTCGGCCTTGCCCTGTTGGCCGGCGTCGACCGTGGCGCGGAGGCGGCGCATGAGATCTTCGGCGCCGGGCTGGCGAAGGATGGCGTACTCGCTGCCAAATTTTTTGCCGCGGAGGGCCATTTCCGGCTCGGGCAATAAGGCCAGATCCTTGCTTTCGTCTTGCCAGTTTCGATGGACTGCGCGCATGCGTTGGAGCACTTTTTGATGGCGGGGCGAATCGGCCAGGTTTTCGATTTCGTGGGGATCTTTCGTCAGATCGTACAATTCTTCGACCGGCTTCGTTTCGCGGAAGAATAGCTTCTCCGCACCCTTGAGCTTGCCGGCCGCAGCGAGCCGCCGCATCTCCTTCATGGTCGGCATCTGGTCCATATAGTTGAGATTCTGAGCGTATGTTTTGTGCGGCTCGTAGTTGCGGATGTAACGATAGCGGCGGTCGCGAACCATGCGGATAATGTCGTAGCGTTCGTCCATGCGATCGCGGGCACCAAAGACATATTCTCGCGGCGACGATAGGTTATTGCCCAAAAACGCTCGACCGTGCAAGTGCTCGGGGATCGGCACGCCGGCTAGATTCAAGACCGTGGGGGCCAGGTCCAGGAAGCTTACTAACTGGTCGTCGACCGAGTGAGGCTTGCCTTGTTCGCCATTACGAAACTTTGCGGGGATGCGGACGATCATGGGCACACGCGTGCCGGAGTCGTAGAGCCAACGTTTCATACGTGGCAAGCCCGCGCCGTGATCGGACCAGAAGAAAACGATAGTGTCTTCGTTCAAGCCGGCTTTGCGGAGTTCTTCGAGGCGGTCGGCAACCTGATAGTCCATGGCCGTGATGATCTCGTTGTAGCGAGCCCAATCGCGACGCACGAGCGGGGTGTTGGGGTGATAGGGCGGGGGCGTAAGACGGTCGGGATCCTGACGCTGCCCGGGCGTGAGGCGGCGGGTGTTTTTTGCATGTCGGGCGTCGGACACGCGAATCTGGCTCTCGTGACAGACGGTAATGTTGAAGACCGCGAAAAACGGCTTGCCCGCGGGACGGTTTCGCCAATGGGCCTTGCGGCTGCACGCGTCCCAGGCCGTCTTGGGCACGGGGAAGTTATAGTCGGTCTTCTTGTTGTTGGTGCAATAGTAGCCGGCCTTGCGAAGGTACTCGGGGAAACACTTGACGTGATCGGGCAAGGTCGCCCGCGAGCGCATGTGGTTCGATCCCAATGTGCTGGGATACATGCCGGTGATTATTCCGGAACGCGTCGGCGCGCAAACTCCGGCCGTGCTGAAGACGTGAGTGAAACGCACGCCTTGCCGGGCCAAGCGGTCGAGGGTCGGCGTGACCGCGTGCTCATCGCCATAGCAGCCCAGGTTGGAGCTGATGTCTTCACAAGATATCCAGAGGATGTTCGGACGCGGCGGGGTAGCCTTGTCGGCGGCGAGGATGGGCAACGGGGTGAAAACGAAAATCGCCAGGACGGCCAGGGCAAGGCGTTTCATGTGGGGAGTTCCCTGTGTTTAGGATCAAATATTTTACCTGTACTCACCACGCTCCGCGTGGTGATAGGGCGGCGCAATACTGGCAAACTGCTACGATATATGGTATTGGTTCTCGCTTCGGCGCCACGCGGAGCGTGGCGAGTACATAGGTGTTTAGGATTGTAGCGTGGGTCGAGGCCAGGCAGTGGGTCTAGGTTTGATTGTGAACCTCAGCCTGGCGCGAGTCAAGGCTTAGTTGTGGTCGTCGGCAACCAACTCAAGAGAAACCGTACACCCCCAGTGTTAACTAGACACCTCCCGGGGGTTAAGATACGCCTATGGCAGGGTGGCTTGAAAGGACATTTTTCGGTTCGGCACCCACATTACGACATATAGATCACAAATCAAACACGGGAGTTTCCCATTCCATGGACATCAACCCCTATCAGGCGCCACCCATAACAAGTGAACCTATCGGCATGGCATCGGTAGCCGAGCCCGTCGCTTATGGTTTTGTTGACGGCAAAGCGTTAGTGGTTTCGTCTGGTGCGGTTTTGCCACTGATCTGCAACAAGACTAATCAGCCGGTATCGATGGAGGATATGAAAACACAAACGATGATTTGGCACCGAACAATTGCTGCCGTCAAATAAGAATGCGTTCTGACATTCGGCCTTCAACCGGATATAAGAAAGCGATACCGAAATCGCCTGCTAATAAGATCAGCGATCACATCCACGCTTTTATTGGCCATGCTGTTTTCCATAGCCTTCAACTTGGGCAAGCTGACACTTGCTCTACTAATACTCTTTCTTGTTTCTTTGATAGTTTTGTTAATAGGAAATTCGCCAGTCCGCTTAAAGAAATACCGAAAAGGAACGTTTTGGATGAAGGGCTGTAGCCCGGAGTTTTTGATGAATATTCAACGATGATGCCGTGTGGATTCCATGGAGGCGTTTTCCGCCTGAAGGCGAGGGATCTATACCCATCGCAATGACATTGAAGAATGGGGTGACACCCCCCGCAAAACCATATAGACGATACGGGGCCTGGTACGATATAATAAAATTCCTTCCCTAATCCCCGTAGTAGGCAAACCGCTCGAAAATATAACGGTTTCGCATAAAAAACCTACCTGCACTTGATTCCAGAAACGGAGACTTCAGATGATGTCGCGGAATTCTACACCTCATACTACTGCGTCACGGACCACAGAGTCCGCCCAGCCGGCGAATCGCTCGCGGCGACGCTTCCTGAAGACGGCTGCCAAGGCGGGCGCGCTTTTGATGGCCCCGCAAGTCATCCCCGGCACGGCGCTGGGTAAAGGCACGGCCGCAGCCCCCAGCGAGCGGGTTACCGTGGGGGGCATCGGTATCGGAAACCGGGGCACATATGACCTGAGTTGTTTCCTGCCGCAGCCCGACGTGCAGTTCGTGGCCGTTGCCGACATCAAGGCCCATCGCCGCGCGGCCGTTAAGAAGATCGTCGACACGAAAAACGGCAACAACAACTGCGACACCTATCGCGACTTCCGCGAACTGCTGGACCGCAAGGATATCGATGCCTTGCTGATCGCGACCGGTCCGAACTGGCACGCCACGGCCGCTATTACGTCCGCCCGGGCCGGCAAGGACATGTATTGCGAAAAACCCTGCACGACGAACATCGCCCAGAGCCTGGCCTTGGCCGAGACCATGCGTCGCACGGGCCGGGTTTTCCAAGCGGGCACGCAGCGCCGCAGTCTGCCGCATTTCGCCTTCGCCTGCGAGTTGGCGCGCACCGGGCGGTTGGGCAAACTCACGGCGGTGCATGCCCAGCCCGCGGGAATGAAGGCACTCATGAGCGGCTGGTACGAAGCCGAACAGGTGCCGGAGCAGGAAGTCGTCGACTGGGACATGTACCTGGGCCCGGCGTCCTGGCGTCCCTATAACAAGAAACTCCTCAACGGTTTCCATTTCGAAAAGGGCGGCGGATTTGTCGGCGACCTGGGCGGTGGCGGCGTGCTCGAATGGGGTTCACACTGCGTCGACCTGTGTCAATGGGCCATGGGTGACAAATCCGTGCCGGAAGTTTACAACGCGCCGAAAGATAAACGTCTGGTCGCCGAATACGCCAACGGCGTAAAGCTTGTGCTTCGCGACGACGGCTGGCTGCCGCTGGGTTCCTGCCCTGTGCGTTTCGAAGGCGAAGACGGCTGGGTCGAAGCGGGCGACTGCGGCAGATTGGCTCTTAGCTCGCCGGCTTTGCTGGCCGGCCAAAAAGTGGCCGAAATCGGCGGCTATCCGGCAACATTCCACGTGCGGAATTTCCTCGACTGCGTGAAAACCCGCAGCCAGCCGGTAACCAACGCCGACGCTGCCTGCAACGCGCACATCGCCTGCCACGCAGCCAATATCGCCTTGGTCCTGGGCCGCAAGCTGAACTACGACTCGAAAAAGCACGAGTTCGTCAACGACAATGAAGCCAACCGCCTGCGTTCGGAAGCGTTGCGAGCGCCTTGGAGAATTTAACCGTCATTTGAAAACACGGGATGGCACCCAACGATACTTCCGATAAAACATATAGAATATAAAGGATAACAATAATGCGTATAACTCGATTTTTTACGATTTGCCTTGCGGTGGCCGTGCTTGCCATGGCTGCCGGCACGGCTGGGGCGGCCGGCGAAAAAGAGCAAAAGCTCATAGACGTGCTTAAGTCTGACTCGCCCAAGGCCGAAAAGGCCATCACCTGCAAACACCTGGCCATCTACGGCAGCAAAGATGCCGTGCCCGAACTTGCCAAGCTACTCGGCGATGAGCAACTCGCTTCCTGGTCGCGAATCGCCCTGGAAGCTATCCCCGGGCCCGAAGCCGACGCCGCCTTGCGCGACGCGTTGGGCAAGGTCAAAGGACGCACGCTGATCGGCGTGGTCAACTCGATCGGTTTTCGTGGCGATGCCACGGCGGTCGAACCGCTGGCCGGGCTGCTGGCTGGTGACGATAGCAACATAGCTACGTACGCCGCCGTTTCGCTAGGCAAAATCGGAAATCCCCAGGCCACCAAGATCCTGGCACAATCGTTGTCGGCCAAATCAGATGCGGTTCGTTCGGCGGTTGCCGAAGGGCTGATCCTGTCTGCCGAAAAACTGCTGGCCGCCGGCAAGTCCAGCGAAGCCGCAGCGATCTACGACACGGTCCGCAAGGCCGACGTTCCCAAGCAGCGTGTTGTCGAGGCCACCCGCGGCATTATCATCGCCCGCCAAGACGCCGGCGTGCCGCTGTTGGTCGAACTGTTACGATCGGATGACAAGGTTATGTTCAGACTGGGCCTGCAAACGGCCCGCGAACTATCGGGCGACGCGATCATCGATGCGTTGGTGGCCGAATTGGGTCGCGCCACCCCGCAGCGCCAGCCGCTGTTGATCCATGCCTTGGCCGACCGCGACGACAAGTCGGTCTTGCCCACCATGCTGCAAGCTGCCAAGAGCGGCCCCAAAGCGGCGCGAATTGCCGCGTTGGGCATGATGCGGCGCGTGGGCAACGCCTCTTGCGTGCCCGTGCTGCTGGACGTGGCAGTTGAGGACGATGCCGATGTGGCCAAGGCAGCCAAAGCGGCTGTGAAAGTCTTGCCCGGCAAGGACGTCGACGCCGACCTGGTGGCGCGTCTGGAAAAGGCCGACGGCAAAACACGACTGGCACTGATCGAAGCGGTTGGCGAGCGACGAGTGTCCGCCGCGGTTCCCGTACTACTTGCCGACCTGGCCGATGCCGATGCCGGGATTCGCACGGCGGCCCTGGCCTCGCTGGGTTCGACCGTCGACGCCGACAAGCTTTCGGTGTTGATCGCGATGGTAGTCAAACCGAAGATTGCAGCCGACACGCCGGCCGCCAAAAAGGCGCTGCGAGCCGCCTGTATCCGCATGCCCGACCGCGAGGCGTGTGCCGCACAACTGGTTGCCGCCATGGCGCAAGCGCCCGTCGAGATGAAATGCTTCATACTCGATATTCTCGGCAACATGCAAGGCACGGCGGCGCTGGCTGCCATGAATGCCGCTGCCAAGTCGGACGACACCAAACAACAAGACACGGCCACCCGCCTGCTGGGCCGCTGGATGAGCGCCGACGCAGCGCCCGTGCTGTTGGATCTGGCTAAGACTATGCCCAACGGCAAGTTCAAGGTGCGGGCCATGCGTGGCTACATCCGCGTCTTCCGGCAGTTGAAGTTGCCGGCCCCACAGGTGCTGAAAATGTGCCAAGCGGCCATGCAAGTTGCCCAGCGTGCCCCCGAGAAAACGCTGATTCTCGACACGCTCACGCGCTACCCGTCGCCCAAGAGCCTCGCGCTAGCCACCGACTCGCTGGGAGCCGACAAGCTTCGCGATACGGCCGCGGCGGTCTCGATAGCGATTGCGGGCAAGATCGTCGATAAAACCCCCAAGCCGGTCGCCGCCGCAATGCAACAGGTGATCGACTCGGGCGTGAAAGGCGATTTGCTCAAGCAGGCCAAGGCGCTGCTGGCCCGGGCTGGAAAGTAAAAGCATAAGCAAAGCCGCCTGCGGCTGTTGATACCGATCAACTTATAGCCCGTACTCTTGATTACAGAGTGCGGGCTTTTCTTATTAGAATCGTAGGCCGGGTTGTAACCCGGCTATGAAACCAACCTTCAATGTAAATGCCGGGTCACGACCCGGCCTACTGATTTATAAGCATTAGCTTGACGAATCTCGCTTTATGTATAGTTCCGCATCAGTTCCGGATCGCAACTATAGCTACTATAGGCAGGAACCTAACGCCTCCCACCCGCTGATTTTAGCTGAACAATGCCAGATCGAGACCGTCTCCCGGTTGACCTACCTTTGTCCCGCGCGATATGCTGAGGGATTGCGGTCGAAGCAGGATTCAGTGCTCCCGTACCGGCCCGTTGGAAAAACAGAGAAAATACGCCTACTTTTGCATAAATTGCACGGACAGACGCGATAATGAAACAAGATGGTACGCCGCGGACGGCAGAAGCGATTTCCGCCATGACCAACGGACAAGAGCTATACCGCATCGCCAAAACACTCATCCCGGGGGGTACGCAGCTTCTAAGCAAGCGTCCGGAGATGTTTCTGCCCGAGCGCTGGCCTTCCTACTATCGCGAGGCCCGCGGTTGCGAGGTGGTGGGGCTCGACGGGCATCGTTATCTCGACATGGCCATCATGGGCGTAAGCTCGTGCTTGTTGGGTTATAACGATCCAGACGTTACCGAGGCCGTCGTGCGGCGCGTGCAAAACGGGTCGATGTGTACTCTCAACAGCCCCGAGGAAGTCGAGTTGGCGCAGTTGCTGATCGAACTTCACCCCTGGGCCGACAAGGTACGTTTCGGCCGCTGCGGCGGCGAAACAATGGCCATCGCCACGCGAATCGCGCGTGCCAAAACCGGACGCGATCTGGTTGCTATCTGCGGATACCACGGCTGGCACGATTGGTATCTTTCGGCCAACTGGGGCGAAGGCAATCTGGACGGACACCTGCTGCCCGGCTTGGCGCCGACGGGCGTGCCCTCGCAACTTGCCGGCACGACGCTGCCGTTTACCTACAACCGCCTCGACGAACTCGAAGAGTTGGTCAAACGTCACGGCTCGGATCTGGCGGCCATCGTCATGGAACCCACGCGGATGTCTGCGCCCGAACCGGGCTTCCTCGAAGGCGTGCGCGATATCGCCACGCGTTGCGGCGCGGTCCTGGTGTTCGACGAAGTCAGCATCGGCTGGCGGCTGGCCCTGGGCGG
>CAZISU010000146.1:0-9583 GCA_964541935.1 uncultured Planctomycetaceae bacterium
CGACCTCGCCGCCGCCTTGGGCATCGCTCGCGGGTTTGCCGATCCGGCCGTTTCGGTCATCAAACACAACAACCCCTGCGGAGCGGCCGCCGCCGACACGCTGGCCCAGGCCTGCGAGAAGGGCATGGCCGGCGACCCGCAATCGGCCTTCGGCTCGGTCTTGGGCATGAACCGCGCGGTCGACGCCGACACGGCCGAACTGCTCGCCAAGCCGGGCCTCTTCATCGAGGCCATCGTCGCGCCCGACTTCTCGCCCGAGGCGCTGCAGATCCTTACCACCAAGCCCAAGTGGAAGTCGAACGTGCGGCTCATGAAGGTCGGCGACCTGTCCAACGGTGAGGAAGAGTGGGCCTACCGCTGCATCGGCGGCGGCGTGCTCATGCAACAGGCCGACATCCAGGCCGACCCGCAAGACGAGTGGAAAGTCGTCACCGAAACCCAGCCCAGCGACGAGCAAATGGCCGACCTGCGCTTCGCCTGGCAGATCGTGCGCTACGTCAAATCCAACGCCATCGTGCTCTGCAAAGACCAAATGCTGCTGGGCGCCGGCGCCGGACAGATGAGCCGTGTCGATTCGGTGGAAATCTCCATCAACAAGGCCGGCGACCGCGTAAAAGGCTCCGTGCTGGCCTCCGACGCCTTCTTCCCCTTCCCCGACTCCATCGAACGCGCAGCCCAAGCCGGCATCGCGGCCATCATCGAACCCGGCGGGTCGAGACAAGACCAAGCGGTAATCGACGCCTGCAATAAACACGGCCTGCCCATGGTCTTCACCGGCCGACGGCACTTCAAGCACTAAGTAGGGTGCGTCCGCGACGCACCAGGCGTTGAGAACAATAACGCCCGATCAAAAAGAATCACGAAAACACGAAAGTTCGAAAGCACGAAAAGAGAGTCATACTGATCTAACGCCACTTTTCGTGTTTTCGAACTTTCGATCTTTCGTGATAAAAAAGCCAAAGAGCCAGAATGCAAAAGATGCAAGTCGCGACATGGAACCCATAAACCCCTACCAGCCGCCCCAAGGCGATACGCTGGAAGATGTCGCGTCGAAAAAGCAAGCTGATCGGCCGGTTTACGATACCCGCTGGCAGGCGGTACGGGCGGGAATCCGGCGGGGAGCAGCGTCAGGCATGATCTTAGTCACGGTTGTATTCGGGTTGCTTGTCGGTGGAATTATAGTGAGTTACTATTTCGGCTGGCTTCCCCGCCGCACTTTTCCCGAGAGTTGGTTGTTCTTCTGTTTCCAAGCTGTTTTTATTATTTTCGGAGGAGGCTTTTTCTATGGCGCAATCCCCGGCGGATTGATAATGGTGCTCACCGAAATGGTGCGTTTTCAAGAGCCCAATCGGGCTCCGCAAACTAACACGTCGGAAAAGAAAGCCGAGCGACGGGTTTTCGACACCCGATGGCAGGCAACCTGGGCGGGTGTGCGGCGGGGACCTATTCTGGGAATGGTGATTGCTACTATAGTTTCAGTAATCTCTATTGTTGGAACGCTTCTGGCGATAATTTTCCTGTTGCTAATGAAACCAGAGCACATCCTCTCTTCTGCGTATAACTTCTTTATCTTCGTGATACAAATGCCAGCACTAATCGGCGTATTGTTGGCAGTATGGGTTGTATCTGCTATTGAATGTACAATTCTCGCCGGAGTTTTAATGGGCCTCATCGAAACGATCCGCTTCCGAAAACCCCAGGTAGGGTGCGTCCGCGACGCACCAGACGTTTAGAATAATAACGACCACTCAAAAAGAATCACGAAAGCACGAAAAGAGCATTAAACTGAGTTCGCGTCCCCTTTCGTGTTTTCGTACTTTCGATCTTTCGTGATAAAAAAGCCAAAGAGCCATTTTGCCAAAGAATACGAGACGCAACATGAATCCCATAATTCCCTACCAACAGCCAGCGATTATCGACGGCGAATCATATGACGAGTTGTGTTTCAAGGGCCTGCGGGCAGAGGACACGGTATTCAACAATGTCGAATTTTACGAGTGCCGTTTCGAGGCTTGTCGGTTCTTTCAAGGAACCTTTCGACAATGCAGCTTCGAAAAATGCACATTCGAGCAATGCGACCTGAGTGTGCTGGAAGTCGACGAGAGCTCGTTTCATGACGTGCGTTTTTTCGACTCGAAAATATTGGGTACGGACTGGACCCATGCGAAAAACCCCATCTCGCTCGCGTTCATACGCTGCAACATCGGCCGCTCGGCGTTTGTAAAGCTCAGCTTGCAGAAAACGGAAATCAGCGAATGCATGGCCCATGAAGCAGATTTCACAGGCACGAACCTGTCGCATACCAATCTGTGCGAAACGGATTTTCTCGGAGCCCGCTTCGCTGGCACGAATTTGAGCTACGCCGATTTCACCGCAGCTAAGAACTATGCAATCGATCCCACCGAAAACCGGGTGAAAAAGGCGATTTTCTCCATCCCGGAGGCCCTGTCGCTGCTCTCGGCGTTTGATGTTATATTAAAGTAGCGGTTCACGGTGCGTCGCGGACGCACCCTACTGGGTTTTTACAACACATATTCAAACACACATGCCTACTATTCTCGACAAAATCGTCGCTACGAAACTCGGTGAGATCGAGCGTGCCAAGGCCGCCGTGCCGCCGACGGAGCTTGAAAAGCAGTTGGCCACCTCGCCGGCCGTGCGTGATTTTTACGCCGCCTTGGCCGATGGGCCGCCTTGTCGCTTGATTGCCGAGGTGAAGAAGGCCAGCCCCTCGAAGGGCGTGATCCGCGCGGATTTCGACCCGGTCGAGATCGCACAAACGTACCAGCGGCACGGGGCGCGTTGTATCAGCGTGCTGACCGACGTCGAGTATTTTCAGGGTAGCTTGGATTATCTGCGGCAAGTCCGTGCGGCCGTGGAGTTGCCGGTCTTGCGCAAGGATTTCGTGCTCGACACGTACCAAGTGTTAGAAGCCCGTGCGGCCGGTGCCGATGCGGTGCTGCTGATCGCCGAGTGTCTTGACGATGAGAAGCTATCGACGCTGTACGCGTCCATCATCCACCACGGCATGACCCCGCTGGTCGAACTGTTCGAGCCGACAAACCTCGATCGCGTGGTCTCCTTGGGCGCCAAGCTGATCGGCATCAACAACCGCGACCTGCGGACATTTACCACCGACCTGCAACACACCATCCGCCTGCGAAGTCAGATCCCGTCGGACAGGGTAGTTGTCGGCGAGAGCGGCATCCGCACACATGCCGACGTCGAGCTACTGGAAGCGGCCGACGTGGGGGCAATGCTAGTGGGAGAAAGTCTCATGCGCGAGCCGGACATAGGCGCGGCGGTCGACGGGCTGCTGGGCAAGCGGTAAGCATTATACCCAAAAGGTTAACGCCGTAGACGAACAAGCATCGTCAGAACGGTGGTCAACGCAGCCAAAAGCATAATCGCGGACGGTTCGGGCACACTGGCCGGCGGCGCTGTGGTGGCATGCCAATTGGCGGCCAGAATTGTCGCGTCGGCCTCGTCGACACGACCGTCGCCGCTGAAATCGCCCATTTTCCATGTGACTTCCGAACCGGACGTCAGCCAGTTGGCTGCCAACACAGCAGCGTCGGCCGAGTCGATACGCCCATCTTCGTTGGCGTCGCCGGGCATGGGCCAAGGGCCCGCATTTTCAAACATGGCCGTTACCGCTTGTGGAGAAAACGCGTAATTGAAAAGCAGCAAGGGGCCGCCGATCAGGCCGTCGAAAGGATCGCCCTCGCTGGCCGAATTATTGCCGATCAACAAATCGACCGATCCGCCGGTGTCGTTGACAAAGCCCCGGTTGAGCATAGAGTTGATGCGAACTCCATCAATATACAAGGACGTATAGGTTCCGTCGTGCGTGCCCACAAAATGATGCCATTGACCGTCGTTGAAATCGCTGATGCCGAACGAATCGCAGGGCTCTTCTAAAGTGCTGCCCGCGGAGGCGTGGGACGAGCCGGTATATACGGTAAAGCAAAGCTCATCGAAGAAGCTATCGAATGTCAACTCGAACGATGCCTGCGAATCGTCTCGTTTGGCGAGCAGGACCTGATCGGTGTGATCGCCGCTGGCCTTGGCCCAAACGGCGACGGTGATTTCGCGTGGATTGAGTGCGGCATCGTTGCCGAGGTTGATGTTGTCGCCCGCCTGACCGCCGCAGACGAAATGCTTGTCGGTGACGACTTGTGTCCCATCTGGTAAAGAAATCGGCGGGGGTCCGCCTGCGGCCAGAATCATGTTGCCGGCCAGTTGCCCATCGGCCGGGCCGAGCACCTTGGGCGTTGTAGTAGTGTCGATTTGGTCGAGATCCCATCGCCCTTGCAACGACGGGTTGGGCGACGGTGGACTGTAGCTTACCATGGCCGTGATATCAGCGGGTGATAGTGCCTGGTCGTAGATCAGCAGCGGGCCGCCGATGTCGCCGGGGAATGCCCATTGGTTCGGATCGATACTCTCGAACGAACGACGCCCCAGATTCAAGGGGTAGGTGGTTTTTGCGATCGTTCCGGTTTGCGTGCTCATTTCCAACAAGGCGCCGTCGACATACAGTCGGGCCTCGGAGCCGCCGCACGTGCCAACAACGTGATGCCACTGGCCGTCTTGGAAATCGTCGACCGAAAAGCGATTGCTGCGAGTGTACACCTTGCCCGATCCGCCCCAACTGACGAATTGCAGGCGGGGAGAATCATCGTTGCTGAACCCGAACTCCCAAGAACTGGCCGACGTTTCGCCTCCGTGTTTGGATAGAATTACGCGATCGGCATAATCGACATCTGGCTCGTCCGACGCACGTATCCAAAATGCCACCGAAATTTGATCGGGCGAAAGCGAGTCGTCGTTGCCGAAATCGACGTAGTTCTCCACAATCCCATCGAGTCGTAGAAAACGCGTCGGGGTAACCGCACCACCGGGCAACCCAGTTTCGGGCAACACCGTTTCGGGCAACACGGTTTCGGGCGGGCCGTTGGCGGGACGCTGGATTTGGCCATAGAGGGCCGCGTGGCAAGATCCCGCCAGATCCGTGAGGGTCGTTGCGGACGGATCATCGAGATTCCACTGATGCACAAGCGCGGCCGATGTGTGTGTGGCCGCCGAGATGAAAACGCAGAACATCAGCAGCGGTCCAACGTAACCGCGAACGGAAGCAATCAGAACGCAGCAAAAATTGCCGAGTTTGCAATACATAACAACCCCCCCAGTGCCACAAATGGATATTTGATTAACCCTCCCTCGGATTATTGTGGATGGAATTCTGTTTGTCAAGCAAAAAGCCGACAAAACGGGTCGGATATTGGTGAATCGATCAAGCGGGAACGACCTTTCGACGCGCAATCGCCAGGACGCAGACACCGCCGAGCAGCAGCATGGCAAACACGCCCGGCTCCGGCACGGACACGGCCGAGGTTGAATTGGCGGATAAAATCGACGCGGATAAGATCGACGCGGTGTTTTGCAGCCAATTGTCGGCCATTATTGCGGCGTCAGCGTGGTCGACCGTGCCGCTGTCGTTGAAATCGCCGTGACGCCATTCGGCCCCGGCCGAGATTCCCCAATTTGCGGCCAAGATAGTGGCGTCGATTTCGTCGACCGCGCCGTCACGGTTAGTGTCGCCGGGGATGAGGTCGGCCGAGATTTGCGCGATGCCCGCATGGAAATAATCGTTGAGTAGAACGCAACCGTTGGGCGTAAGAATATCGCCCTGTACGTCGAGTGTTGCATGCCAGGTGGCGGACTGCACGGCGGCGGAGATTTGGTAGAGATCGCCTACGCCGTTTCCCCCGTCCTCTTCAAGCCAAACGGCCACAGAGCTTTTTTCTTCGAACTTGTTGCAGTTAAAGACCAAGTGGTCGGCGTCGTCGACGTCGGTGTCGTAGGGGGCGCCGTCGATGTCGAAAAGCACTTCGGCCGCAGCCAGTGAGATGGAGTCTGGTCCCACGGCCGCGGCGACTTGTGCGGTCGAGAAGCGGTACATTTTGTCGTTGACTTGGCTGGCATTGCTGGTTCCGTAGTAGATTCTGCCGTCGCTGTCGATGCCCAGGCCGGCCGCGTATCCGCCCACGTCGGCAATCACGTCGTGGTTGTCGCCGGGGCCCGTATCGAGCAGATAGATCTTGCTCGTAGTCGCAAAGGTTTGTGCGCCGGGGTTTGCCGAGACGTAGGCATTGCCGTTGTGGAATTCGAGATCCCAATTGCCCATCAGCGTGGCTTTTTGCGTCCAATTGCCTTGCAGATCGACCTCATAAATACGGTCGTCCGAATTGCCGTCGACCGTGAACCCTACCCAAAATGATTCTCCACTGGGGTCGGGTGTTACGAAGCCGGCCCATGCACCGCCCTGCATGATGTATTCGTTGATATATGCAGCGGGTTTACCTAAAGTGCCTTGCAAGGAACCGCAAGCGGAATCGACAAGCATCAATCCGTTTGGCTCCTGGTAGATCGCTATGTCCGAGCCGAAGGCGCACCATGCCCCGCATGAATAGGATGTCAAGCTGTCGGTTGCGGAGAATGGCGGTAGCGGTTCGACGATTTGCGAGTCGGCCAACGCGGCCTGGGTTAGGCTGCCGGCAAGAATAATCGCAATCAGGCAGGCTGTGGCGAAGCGATTGCAGCGCGGGTGAATATGGCTGTGGTGGCGCATTGTTGGGCAAACTCTGGTCTGGTGATAGGAGTCGTTTCGGCCGTCCTTCGACATCACACGGAGCGTGATGAGTACAGCGGGTTAAAAATTGCCGCCGATTTCTCCTTCGTCGCGGGTGCAAATAGCGGAGAGAATTTCGCGCTCGGTTTCATCGCTGAGGAACCGGACCGAAGCGTCGCAGAACAGTCCGTGTGCGCCGCGGCCGACGTGCATGCTGCAAATTTCGTTTTCGCCAAAGGGAGCGTCATTTATCAAGTGCCTGACGCGAAAGAGATTGCTGCCGCTGATCCATTGCATGTCGGTGCTTTTACCGTCTTCTGAAACAATCATCGTATGCGACGTTCCATCGACGATATCATCGATGCTTGTCGGCTCGTTGTAAAGCATGGTTCCGTTTGGAGTGTGATTGAACTTTACGCCGGCGAGCAATCTGGCGCCGTAGATACCGCCGTAATCGCAGACGGCTCGATTTTGGAAGTGCATTTGCGAACGTGGATTGCTTGGGCAAACATATGCGGAAAGCACGCGGGCGGCTCCCTCTTGGTTTGCGTTGCTGTCGAAGGGCGTGTTCAAGTCGAGCGTGTCTTCGACGTTGCCGTATTCGATGAAAGGCAGCAGGAAAGCCGACCAGGCCAATTGGCGACCGTCGAGGCCGATGTATTTCGGACCCTGCGGTCCCATAACGTATGTCGAGCGGTGCTCTGTCGAGCCTACGGGAAAGCTTTTTAATGCTTCGTGGTATGCGCAGAGGCCGATGCCGATTTGGCGCAGGTTATTGCAGCATGAAACTCGTCTGGCTGCTCCCCGCGCCGCCTGCACTGCCGGAAGCAACATCGCGATGAGGATGCCGATGACGGCGATAACCACTAAAAGCTCGACGAGTGTGAAGCCCAAACCGCGATGCGGGGCGCATGGCGCGGGCCGTTTTGTGGGCGCGTTATGCATTTTATTTTCCGGCGCCGGTATTTGCGACGCCAGGATTCCATTGAGGAAAATGCGTGCCTGGTAGGTCTTCTGACTTCCGAGCTCGGGCTCGCCCGGCCTTCTCGCCCACGCCGATTTGTTAGGTCGGACAGGGCAATGACCACGAATGATTGGCTCGCCTTAGTCACGCTCGGTTACAGCGGCTTTTGGCCGTCCCGGATTTTCACCGGAGTTCCCTGTTCGCCGGGGCTTCAAGCTAGAAGCCGCCCGGCCACCAGGACACCGAAAAATGATTGAGTTTGAATCTTTACAGGGTATCAGAAGTTAGTCAAGTAGTCAAAGGCCGATTTGCACGCCCATAGGCCAGTAGGGCCATTGCTATTATGGCCAGCAGGACCATGCTGCCGGGCTCGGGCACGGTATTGATCGCGCCGATGGCATCCAGGTCCACGCCGCCGGAGCCGGTGGTAACCCAGGCGTCGTAAATTGGGTTGCCTTGCGAATCCGTGAAATCACCGCTGCCGGGGATATCGACGATTTTCACGTATTTGATGTTATTGATGTCGACCGATCCACTTTTTACAGCGTCGCTGTCGGCAACAACATCCAAATCGAACGGTGTTGCGTAGAGTTTCTGATGCTTGCCGACTAGGTTGTAGATGTTTGTGCTATCGATCAATCCGTACGCACCCAAGGGGCCCGCGTTGGTGGAAACGCACCCGAAGCGAACAAAGTCCGTGCCGTTGCTAGAAACCTCGACGTAACCCAATTCGCCGAAAAGCCCCCAGCCGACGTAGTAAGAAGAGTTTTCGAAGACGGCGAAGTCGGCTCCGGGCCCGTTGTAGATTGTCTTGTCGAAGGTTAGCGTGATTTCGCCGGGCGCTACGTCGCTGTCGATTTGGTTTTGATCGAGGTCGCCGAGCGAAACAATGACGTCGTCGGGCGTGCCGAGCATGTTTTGTGGGGTTTGGAATCCACTGCCCACACCTGGGGCGGGCAAGTAGTCTTGGTAGTCGGTGGCCCAAGCGGTGAAGATGGGATTGATTTGGCCGCCGATTTTGGCCGCAATGGCCGGGTCGGTTGCGTGCGTTGTCTCGTTGTAGTCGGAATACGAGCCCGCGGTTGCCAATTGGGCAGCCGAGAGCACGGCGGGCAAGATGAAAGCGAGTGGTTTGAGCATTTGGATTTCTCCCAAAACGTGTGAAAAATGAAGCGATTGTTAGCCACCGAGCTTGCTCGCGCTGGATTGGTGCTAAAAATCGATAGACTTTCACCACGTTCGCAAACGGCTCGGCAAACAAGACCATAGTCCTTGTGGCAAATGGCCACGGACTGGGGGCTTGCACCTGTAAACGCCTGGCAAGGCAACCATCCCACGGGATTGTCTTGTCGTTGCTGTGGTTGGTAGGTCTTCTGACTCGAGAACCGAGGTTTCCTGGCCTTCTCACCGTCGATCTCGACGGCAATGGCTTAAAGAGTCGGAAACCTCGCCTTGTTCTGTTACAGCGGCGGGGCCGTCCCGGAATTTCACCGGAGTTCCCTGTTCGTCGACCGCTCAAACGGAGCGGTCGACCACCAACGCACATTGCGCAAGTCCGAATATGGCAGATACCGGGTCGGAATGTCAAGAGACCGGGATCGGGCAATTTGATGGGAATGGCGTTTTTTTTGGGGGGGCTGGAGGCTGGTGTTGTGCGCAAGTCGTTCTCGGGTATGAGATTACAGTTCTCCTAAGTTTTTGCCAAGAAAGCTTGCTGAAAGCGAATAATGGTTATAATGGCCTAATAGGCGGAAGAACGGCGAAGAACTAATCAGGAGAGGGCTGATGGAAGAACTGCATAAACAAGTACGACGCGCCAAGAGCCGGCTGGCCATGCAGCGGTTTGTCTCGGCTTTGGGGTGGTGTCTGGTGGCAACGCTGTCGTTGGCGGCCGTGTTGATACTGGTGGGCAAGTTCTGGCCGCTGGTAGTTTCCGACGGCGTCTGGGTTTTGGCGGCCTTGGGGCTGGGCCTGCTGGCGGCGGC
>CAZISU010000147.1:0-9578 GCA_964541935.1 uncultured Planctomycetaceae bacterium
GATGAAAAGCGTTTTGGCCCCACTTTTTGCACTGCGTAACCTGGAGGTAATGAGCTGGGTGGGGCATAATATCTTCGGCAACATGGACGGACGTGTGTTGGACGACCCGACGAACAAGCAGGCCAAGGTCACAAGCAAGGACCATTTGCTGGCGGAAATTCTTGGATATCGGCCGCAAACCCATGTCTCGATTGAGTTTATAGAGAGTCTGGGCGACTGGAAAACGGCTTGGGACCATATTCATTTCCAGGGTTTTTTAGGCACGCCCATGACTTTGCAGTTCACCTGGCAGGGCTGCGACTCGCTTTTGGCTGCCCCATTGGTGTTGGATTTGGCGCGTTTCACCGAAATTGCCCACCGTCGCGGCCAATGCGGACAGATGGATTTCCTGGCCAGCTTTTTCAAAAGCCCTTACGGGGTGGAAGAGCAGGGTTTCGTGCGGCAGTTTCAGATGCTTGAGGCTTGGACGCGCGGCGAATGATACACCCGGTAAGACAGCATTTCGCCTTACCCCCCAAGAATCGAGGCAGCCAACCCCTATTGGCCAGCGGGGCCTTTCGAAGTACAACTTATCCTTTTGCCGATTTTTTTCTTAAACGCTAGGACGCAATTACATTGGCCAAGCGAAAACGTAGTCGCGGTCGGAAGACGTCCGACACTTCCACCGACAAGCCAGCAAACGATTCTTCGGTATCGAAGCCCGACTCAAAAGGCGACGATTCAAGTTCACCCCCCGCCAAGCGGTCGTCTAAACCTGGACGGCGGCCCCCACGACACAGGAACCGCGACGATGAGATCCTGGAGCATAACTGGGAGGTCGTCAGCGAGGACTCGCAAGATGGGCGGCGGTCGGACGGGCGACGCTCAGGTGGGCGACGGCGCGATAGCTCGAGGCAAGATCGAGAGAAACGCGTCGAGGACGAGCAGGTCCAAAAGACCGAACAGAAAGAAAAAACAAAGCACGTCAAAAAGGCCAAACGGGTCGACCGGAGCGAACGGGTCGATCGGGAGTCGGCCCAGCCCACAACCGCCGACGAGGCGAGCGAAGGCAAACGTCCGGCCAAGCGACGCAAACGCGTGAAGAAGATGCGTAAAGCGGCTGAGGTCGAGCCAAAAGACATCGCGTCAAAAGATACTGCTAAAGAATCTGCGAGAAAGCAAGAGCGGGAACCTGTTGCGGAGTCACGCGAAGCGTCGCAAGAGAAAAAGAAACGTCCCGCACGCAAGCGTCGCAAGACACAGGCAGTTCGGGCCGAGCGCGAACCGGTCGTGGCAGAGCCGGTAGTCGAAGAGCAAAAACCGGCCGAGCCGGAGGAAAGTCGCCCCAAGCGCAGACGGCGTAAGAAGCAATCGGTGAAAGCCGCGCCGGAGGCGGTCGCAGCGGAGCCGGTTGTCGAAGAACAAGCACCGGTCGAGCCGGAGGAAAGTCGTCCCAAGCGCAGGCGGCGTAAGAAACAGTCGGTGAAAGCCGCGCCGGAGGCGGTCGCAGCGGAGCCGGTTGTCGAAGAGCAAGCACCGGTCGAGCCAGAGAAAGAACGCCCCAAGCGCAAGCGACGGAAGCGGCGTGTGGCCAAGGCCGAGCGGGAACTGAACGGTCAAACAGCAGAAGAGCCACTGGCGAAAAAGCAGCGGGCGGAAGAGCCAAGGGAGAAGCGAGAGCCGAGTCGACCGAAAGCAACGCAGGCGGCTGTCGAGGAAGGCGGTTTTGGGGGCATGGCGCTTTCGAGCGAGACGCATGCGGCCTTGCGCGCGGCCGATTACCTGGACCCCACGCCCGTGCAGGCTGGTTTTATTCCCAAGGCGGTTACGGGCGGCGACCTGATGGGACAGGCACAAACTGGGACGGGAAAAACGGCCGCATTTGCGATTCCGATTCTCGAACAGATCGAATGCGGCGTGAAAAAACGCGGACCGCAGGCACTGATCCTGGTGCCAACCCGCGAGTTGGCCGTTCAGGTGCGAGACGAATGCGCCAAACTTGCGTCGGGTTCAAAAGCGCGTGTCGTGGCCGTTTACGGCGGCAAGCCCATCCGTCAGCAAATGGAGAAGCTCAAACGGGGAGCCGAGGTTGTGGTAGGCACGCCGGGCCGGGTTATGGACCACATGGCCCGCGGCACTTTGTTTTTGGGCGATCTGCGCGTCGCGGTTCTCGACGAAGCCGACCGCATGCTAGACATCGGTTTTCGACCGGACATCGAAAAGATTTTGCGCAAGTGTCCGCAGTCCCGGCAAACTTTGCTGCTCAGCGCCACGCTTCCGCCGCCGGTGACACGACTGGCGCGTCAGTACATGCACGAACCCGAGGTGCTCGACTTCTCGCCTCAGGACGTGGCGGTGGAAACTATCGAGCAGTTTTATTTCACGGTCGACGCCGTGAAGAAATTCGATCTTTTGGTTAAATTGCTCGAGCGTGAGAATCCCACCCAGGCGATCATTTTCTGCCGCACCAGACGCGGCACGGAAAAGATCTACCAACGGATTACGAAGAAAGAAAAAGGCGCCGCCTGCATCCACGGCGATCTGCCCCAGAGCACGCGCGACCGCGTGATGCGGGAATTCCGCGAGGGTAAGGTCCGCCTGCTGATGGCGACCGACGTGGTCGGCCGCGGCATAGACGTCACTGCCATCTCGCACATTATCAACTACGATACACCGGAATTCTGCGACGATTATGTGCATCGAGTCGGGCGCACGGGCCGCATGGGCCGCGAGGGTGTTGCCTACAGTTTCGTAACGCCCGAAGAAGGTAACGAACTTACGCGGATTGAAATGCGAATCAACCGTCTCTTGAAACGCGACGAGATTGCCGGCATCTCCTCGGGGCCCAAGCCCGAGGGCGTCGCAGGCGAAGAAGAACCTGAAAAGCCGGAATCGAAACCCGTTTTCGGCCGGTCGAAAAAGCGTGTCCGGCGAGCCCTGTAAGGGGCGTAGATTGCACGCCGGTCGCAATCGACCGGGCTAAACATGTGCTTGTATAAGCGTTTGATGGGTTACGACTCGTGCCCATTTATGCCGAATATGGCGGCTGATGGCACACCTGCGGGCCATGACGGGGGTTATCTACGGCACTGCGCCGAGCTGTATTCTGGCTTGGCTTGACGTAAAAGTTACGACATTGTTAGCTTGCGCAAGCTATTCTTGATGAAAGCCGAATTATTTACAGTATGCGCCACTAGTAATCTCGTAGCAGATGGGCAAACATATGCAAAGCTCGCAATCTTCGAACAGCGGCGATCTGAGCAGTCACGTGGAACGTCGTATTCTGATCGTCGACGATAGCGAAATGAATCGAGAGGTTCTCGAACATCTTCTCGAGGACAACTATACTTTGGAAAGCGCGTGCTCTGGTGAAGAGTGTCTCGATAAGTTGTTGAGTTTCTGTCCGGATCTGGTTCTTTTGGACATCATGATGCCCGGCATCAACGGATATGAAACGTGTCGGCGCATCAAATCCAGCCCGGTGGGCGACTTTACGCAGGTGATTTTGATCAGCGGCAAGGCCTCGACGGCCGAGCGGCTAGAGGGATACGATGTCGGGGCCGACGACTATGTGGTGAAGCCTTTCGCGCACGACGAGTTGTTGGCCAAAATACGTATACATTTCAAGCTGCGCGACAGCCTGGCGAATCTTTGGGCGGCCAATTCCCGCATCCAAGAGTTCAACTCCGAGTTGGAAGACCTAGTCGCGCAACGTACCAGCGAGATTATCGACACCCGCGACGTGGCGGTTTTCGCTTTGGCTAAACTTGCCGACTCGCGCGATCCGGAAACCGGCGAACACCTTGAGCGCATGCGTCATTATTCTCAGATTCTGGCCGAGCATCTCAGTGAAAGCGGTCCCTACGCCGATGTCGTCGACCGCCAGTTCCTGGATGATTTATATAGAGCCAGTCCGTTACACGATATCGGCAAAGTGGGGATACCCGATGCCATTTTGCAGAAGCCGGGCCGTTTGACCGAAGAAGAATTCGAGATTATGACCCGCCACACGGTCATTGGTTACGAGGCTATTAAAGAAGCGGCCGGGCGGAGTGCTTCTGGCGGATTTCTGAACATGGCCATCGACGTGGCCCACCACCATCACGAACGCTTCAACGGTCAAGGCTATCCCGACGGTCTGCTGGGTATGGAGATCCCGTTGGCGGCCCGGATCGTGGCCCTGGCCGATGTCTACGACGCGATGACCTCGGTTCGCGTGTATAAAGAGGCCTTTGAGCCGGAAAAAGCCAAGGCCTTGATCGTCGAGGAGCGCGGCAAGCACTTCGACCCGGTGGTGGTCGATGCTTTTCTGGAAAGATTCGATGATTTTCTAGCGGTCGGATCGTCGAGCGGCCAGCAGTGCCCCGCGGTTTCCGTGGCAGATTAGCCATTGCAAGAGCCGGCGGCGGCTAGTTTTTATTAACAACAGCCGCTCGAGGCTGGCGTTTCTTGCTCCCACCCAACTTGGTGGCAGGCTCCTTCGCCGTCCCGTCTGGGGCAACCATTTCTCAACTAATTTCCGTGAACGGTTGCCAATTTTCTTACCGGCGAACCAAATTGCCCCTGGCGATGTCTGTCTGGCCGTGCGAGAATCGTTCGGCGGGAGGCTGTGGGCTTTACTGAAAAACTTAAAAAAGCTTTACGTAAAACACTAATGGTTCGTCTATTCGTGCGTAAATGGTGGAGTCGGCCCTGTGGCGGTCGCGACGTGCTTTACATAGCGTTGCCGCTGGTGGTGTCGACGGCGTCTTGGACTGTGATGAACTTTGTCGACCGCATGTTTCTCTTGTGGCATTCGACCGAAGAGATGGCGGCCGCGATGCCGGCGGGCATGCTGCATTTCGCCTCGATCTGTTTTCCTCTGGGCATTGCCGTGTATGTGAACACGTTTGTGGCCCAGTACAAAGGGGCCGGGCACTCGGATCGGATCGGGCTGGCGGTTTGGCAGGGCGTGTGGGTGGGCATGATCGCCGCGCCGCTGTATCTGTTGACCATACCCTTGGCGCCGCTGGTGTTCCAGTTCGCTCAACACGGATCCGAGGTGGGCGGCTACGAAACGGTCTATTATCAGGTGCTGACATGCGGGGCCGGGGCGGGTATCGTGGCCGCGGCCTTTTCGTCGTTTTTCACCGGACGCGGTGAAACGCGCGTGGTGATGTGTGTCGACATGGCGGCAGCCGCTTTGAACATGGCCTTGGACTACGTGCTGATTTTCGGCAACTGGGGTGCGCCCGAGTTGGGAATCGCCGGGGCGGCTTGGGGAACGGTCGTGGCGCAATGGTTTCGCGTGCTGCTCTACTGGCGTTTGATGGAGCTTGCCCGTTACCGCGAAACATATAAGATCCGTGCCGGTTGCCGCTGGGACAAGGAGTTGTTCGGTCGTTTGCTGCGTTTCGGGTCGCCTAATGGGCTGCAATTTCTGGTGGAAATCGCGGCTTTTACCGTGTTCCTCATGCTGGTGGGCCGGCTGGGTAAAGAGGCCCTGGCGTCGACCACGTTGGCCTTCAACGTCAACAGCGTGGCCTTCGTGCCCATGCTGGGGATGGGTATCGCCGTTTCTACGATGGTAGGCCAACAACTTGGCAAAAACAGTCCCGACCTGGCCGCCCGTGCGACTTGGACGGCACTGGCCATGGCCATGTTCTACATGGGCTCACTGGCCGTCATGTACGTTGTCGTGCCCGACTTGTTCATGATGGGGCACGCGGCTGGCATGGAAGCTGAGCGTTTCACGGCCTTGCGCGACACGACGGTCGTGCTGCTACGGTTCGTGGCGGCCTATTGCCTGTTCGACGCCATGGTCGTCGTCTTTGTCAGCGCGATCAAAGGCGCGGGCGACACGCGGTTCGTGCTGCTGACGCAATTGGTAGTGGCCCCACCGCCGGTACTGGCGGCCTGGGCGGGGATCACGCTGCTGGGTTACGACCTGATCTGGTGCTGGTTTGTGCTGACTATTTGGATATGCGTGTTGGGGATCATCTACGGCGCGCGATTCCTGCAAGGCCGCTGGCGAACCATGCGTGTGATCGAGGCCGGTATGTTGCTAGGCGAGGCCGAAGATCAGGCCCCGGCCCATCTGGCCGAATCGGCTGGCTCGCTGGCCGCGCCGGCCACGACCGATCGAACCGACTTATAGCAGTTCTCTTACGGGAACTTCGGGGTGATTTGATATCCGTTGGCTGGTTGTGTAGAATACTATGAGGTATGTAGTAACTAACGATATTTTTCATCTGAAGGAGAATTCTCCCATGCGTCTTTTGTCTTTTGCAACCGTGCTACTGCTTTTGTGTCCGGTTTTGTTGCACGCGGATACCAAGAAGGATTCCACGAGCGGGATTAGCTCGAAGGAGGTCGCGGATGGTTTCGTGCCGATTTTCGACGGCAAGTCGCTCGACGGCTGGGAAGGGCTTAAGGGCAGCACCGATAGCTACTACGTCAAGGACGGGGTGCTGATCTGCAAGAAGACGGGCAAGGAACATATTTTCACGAAAGAAAAGTTTGCGAACTACGTTTTGCGGTTGCAGATCAAGATGGATCCAGGCGGCAATAACGGCGTCGGCATTCGCACCCGCAAAGACAGCGCGCCGCACATCTACGGCATGGAGATCCAGGTTCTGGAAGACGACTACTATGCCGACGGCGATCCCATCAAGCTGCTCGGCTACCAGCACCACGGTTCGATCTACGGCGTTGTGCCGGCAAAGACGGGCCACCTCAAGCCGGCCGGCCAGTGGAACGACGAGGAAATCATCTGCAACGGCCGTCGCTTGAAAGTCACACTCAACGGGACCGTGATCGTGGATGCCGACCTGGACAAAGTCAAGCCCTTGGACCACAAGGATCATCCCGGCTTGAAGTACAAGAAAGGCCGCATCAGCCTGCATGCGCACGGCAACTACGGCGCCGAGGTGTTTTTCCGCAACATCCGGGTGAAGAAGCTGGATTGAGAACGTATTTTGAAACGCGTTCCGAGCGTCCAATCGGCAATTACCGCTTGGGAAGTTTCTCGGGTGCTGGAACAGGGCGACCATCTTTCCAATCGATCGGCAGGACCGACAGATGCCAGGTCTTTCCGTTGTTGTGGTTGCCTTGATAGAAGAGATAGTCCTGTCCGTCTTCATCTTGGAAGAGGAACGGGTGGCCCGACTCGCTGGAGTTCCAACTACCGGGCGGGCCATTGGGTACTAGCGGTTTGTCCGAGAGCCGCTTGAAGTTCACTCCATCGTTGCTCACGGCAACGCCGATCTGTTGCGGATCGTTATTGTAACCACCGGCGTAGAACATGTAGAGCCGACCACCGTGACGGGCCATGGCCGCGGCTTCGATACAACGTTTCTCCCAAGCCAGGTCCAGCCCCGGGGCGTCCAACTTGGTGGGCACAGCCGGGGCAAGAATCGGCCCATCCGGGTTGAGCTGAACCCAATCTTCGCGGTTGAAATTACTATCAAGCGGGGCGGCTGATACACCCTGCATCTGGATCTTCATTTTCGGATCGCGCGTGGCCCAATACAACAGCAGTTTGTCGCCGTGTGTGATAACATCGGCGTCGATTGCTCGACCAACAGTCCAATCGCCCGTGGGACGAAATATCGGGTTGGTCGGGTTGCGAGTGAAATTCAACCCGTCTTCGGACCAGGCGTGACAGATCGCATCCCCAGCTTTGTTGCCATAGGTCTGGTAAAATAGATGCACTTTGCCATCGAGCACGATCGCGCCAGGGGCCGTGAAGCCCTTGGCTTCGGGCTGACCGGTATTGCGTAGTTCGCCAATTTTTGACCAGTCCACTAAATTGTCGCTAGCGGCCACGCCAATGGTCCAGCCAATGTTCGGTTTGCCTTTGTACGGTGGCAGCGAGTAGTAGAGGTGGTACTTGCCCTTGAATTTCACGACGGCCGGGTCTTTGGTAAACGGCCGGCCGCTGACATTGTCCGCAAAGTACATGCGCGGCCGTTCATGCGGAACAGCGGCCGGGACTCGATCGAACTGCGAAAAGACGATAATGGCGGTGAGCGTAATGATAACGGGCTTGGTGTATCTCATAATCCCCGTCGACTTAATAAGGTGAGATGATGTCATGTGCATCGTTCGTTATCCCCAATACCAATAAACACTAACCTGCACGACGATTATCGCCATGGCCCATGTCCGCAGGCTTTTCCACCAGGGCTGCCCTTCGGCTTCGCCGAGGATTTTGGCGGGCATTAGCATTAGGCCGATGGCTAGTGCGACGTATACGGCGATGAAGGCCGCGCGGCCGAACCAGAGGCTGGTGTCGGCCAAGGGGGGCGTGGTGATTGTGTTGCTAAGAAGTTCATGCATCGGTCATCTCCTTATCGGCGGGGATCCAGCAGACCAGGCCGCGTAGGCGTTCTTTGTCGTAGGGTTTGGTGAACGTGCTGACCACAACCGTGACCGTAACGGCCATGACGAACGACCACCAAGCTACCCACAGGAAGGAAACCTTGTATTCGGGGCCGAGCACGAATTGGGCTCCGTGCAAGCAGGTCGTGAGGCATACGCCCAGGGCCATGCCCCAGAAGCCGCCCCAGGCCGTGGTGCGGCGGGTCAACATACCCAACAGCAGCAATGCCAGTAGGGGACCTTGGAACAGCGTCAAGAAGACTTGGAAGGCTTCGAATACAGACGTGAAATAGCGGGCCACGAAAAAGCTCAGCAAAACGCCGGCGGCGAGGAAACCGACCACCAGCCAGCGGCCCACGCTGAGGTAGTGGCGGTCGGGACGGCCCGGTCTGAAGAGGCGGTAGAAATCGTTGACGACCATCGTGCTGGCCGAGTTTACGTAGGAATCGAGGTTCGAAAGGATGCCGGCCAGGAAGGCGCCCAGGACGATGCCTAATATGCCGGTGGGCAATAGCCGCGAGACGAGCATGGGCATGACCGCGTTGCCG
The DNA here is from genome assembly GCA_964541935.1 of uncultured Planctomycetaceae bacterium. GTDB lineage: Bacteria > Planctomycetota > Planctomycetia > Pirellulales > Thermoguttaceae > JAFGTN01. Next base: position 8,889 of record CAZISU010000147.1, read on the forward strand.
TTGAAGCCGGGCATGTCGGGTCGGCCCAACTCTTCGTGGAAGAGGGCCAGACCGATCAGGCCGGGCACGACCAGCAGCACGGGGAAGAGCAGCTTGAGCGTGGCACAGAAGAGGTACGACGCGCGGGCGTGGGCCTGGCTCTTAGTGCCGAGCGTGCGTTGCACGATGGCCTGGTTGCCGATCCAATAGGCGGGCCCCATCACGAACCCCAACCCCAGGAGCACGGCCGGCCAACTGTAGTCGGGATGGTCGGCAGGCAGCACCATATTGAAATGGTTTTCGGTCCAGTCCATCTGGCTAATGGTCTCGTGCATGCCGCTGAAACCGCCTGCTTGCGTGACACCTATGATGCAGATCAGCGAGGCGCCCACGATGAGCACGACGCAGGAGATGGCGTCGGTCACGACCACGGCCTTGAGCCCGCCGATCGTGGTGTAGGCCCCGACCATGATGGCCGTGATGCCGACGGAGAACCAGAAACTCCAGCCCAACAGTTCGCTGAACATGGCCGCGGCGCTGACGAAGATGGTGCCCAGGGTGCCGACCATGAAAACGGTCCACAGCAGGGCGAATATCATGCGCACGTAGACGTTGTAGCGGCGGCCCAGGTATTCGGGGATGGTGAAGACGCCGGCCATCCAGAAGAAGGGCATGAACAGAAACGCGGCCACGAGGACGGGAAAGGCGCAG
>CAZISU010000148.1:0-9525 GCA_964541935.1 uncultured Planctomycetaceae bacterium
GCAGCCCGAAAACCACCATCAGTTGGCTGCCCTTCGTGGAAAATTTCGCAGCCAACTACAAAGCTGCAAGAGTTCGCCCGCCACACGCCGGCAATTCAACGGCCATCTTCTCATAGTGCTTCCAAAGATGGTCGCCGAGAACTATCATCCGGCCGTGCGCTACAATAGCATGATGTTGTTGGGAGAATTGGACGAGAAACCTGCGATGCGAGTCGGCGACACGGCCATGCCCTTGCCGGCGGCCTTGCCGATTTTATTAAAGGCGGCTTCCGATAAGAATCAGATAGACGCTGTGAAACTGGCCGCGCTGTTGGGCGTTTACAGGCACAGCTACAAGCTGACCGATCCCGCTGCCAGAAACAATGTTAGCAAGGCAATGTCCACGCTGGCCACGACCAAGAGCACGCCCGGCACCTCGTCGGGTGGCCAATCCTGGATGCGTTGCATCGCCATCAATACTCTCGGCCGTCTGAAGTCGGCTGGCGTGGCCATGATGCTGCTGGAAATCGTCGACGACGAAGAGAATCCATTCAGAGTACGCGTGGCTGCTGCCCGCGCGGTCGGCAAGCTGACTTACCCCGGCGCGGCCGGACTGAACCCCGACGCCATGGTGCGTCAACTCGGCCGTCTGGCGATGAGCGCCTGCGAGAAAGAGATCGAGGAGTGCAAGGAAAACGATCGCACGATTTCTCCCCGCAAGCTTAAAAATCGGCTCATCGCCGCGCGCATCGGCCTGATGGGCAGCGACGACCTGCGTGCCGAAACGCCCAGCGGCGGCGCCATGTCGCTGATTGAAAAATCGGATGTTAAGACGAACGCCGATAAAGTTCGAGAACAAATCGATCGCTGGATCGGGCTGCTGGACGACAAGAGCTTGATGAAAAAGGTCGAGCCGCCGCAAGATCCCAGAGCCCGCGGAATGGGCATGGGCGGTCCCGGCATGGGCGGACCCGGAATGGGTATGGGCGGTCCCGGTATGGGCGGCGAAATGGGGATGGGCGGCATGGGACGTCGCCCTGGTGGCCGTGCGGGCGCCGCGGCCGTAGACGAAGAAGACGAGATGAAAACCATCTCCGACGAGATCATCGAGCAGATCAAGGCGGATCTGAAGAGCTTCGCCGTGCTCGTGCAGTAGTATATACAAGAGGACAGAGGATGGAAGATAGAGGACAGGGATAACAACTCACGTCCTTTTTCCTCATACCTGATACCTCATGCCTCAAACCTCAACAGGCAAAAGGAATTGCCTCGCGTGCGGGAATCTCCCAAAATCTTGATAGGCGTTGCCGGCGGTTTGCGAAGGATCGTGGCCGTGGCGGTGTTGGCCGTGCTGGTCGGATCTGGCTGCCAGTCTTGGGTCGAGCGGCAGTTCGGCGCTGGATCCCTGGATAATAATGGGGCCCTTGAAAAAGACAATCCCGACGTGGCGTCCGAAACCAGCCCACGCGGAGAATTGGAATCCATTCTGGCCGATGGCGATGGCTGGGCCGAAGCAATCGATCGAGATCGACGCGGCTGGGCCGACAAGCCACGCTGGCGCAACCACCGGCTCGAAGACGTTCTCTCGCAATCGAGTCCCGACCGCAAACTTCTGCTTGCCACAATAGACGGAGCGGACAACGTGGCCGCCGCAAACGCGGCCATTGTGCTGGCTCGGCTGGGCGACCCGGCGGGCGAAAAACAATTGGCCGCGACGATCCGCTCCCGACGTCTAAACCTTCCGCTTCGCCAGGCCGCCGCCGAGGCGATCGGGTCGCTCCGCAGCCCGTCGGTCGTGACCACGCTCCGCGAGCTGGTCGGCCAGTATGGCGATTTTCGCTTGGATCGCAAGTCGCAGTACGTCGCCTCGCTTCACGTCGAGCTGCTGCTGGGCCTTGCCAAACACGTTCCGCCCGGCAGCGAGCCACGATTCCTCGAGGCCTTGGATAGCCCCGATGCAAAAGTCAGGCTGGTGGCAGTTGAAGTTTGGTCGAAATTGCCACCAACGTTGCACAAGCCCGCAAGGGGGTTGCCCACAAAGGGGTTGCCCGACGTCGTGGCAGATATGACGGGCGACACAGACCCGCGGGTTCGCAGCGAGGCGTTTTTGGCCGTTGCGAATCGCGGTCATCGCCAGGCACAAGAGCGGCTCGAGGCCGGGCTGCGCGACGGCGATATCCACGTGCGAATTGCCGCGATTGAAGCCATCGGCCGATGGACCGATGCAACTGGCCGGGGAATGTTATTGCCGTTACTGGACGACCGTTCGAGCCTGATCCGCGCTGCCGCCGTAAGATCACTATCCGCTTTAGACGCGGACGACGATGTATTGGCCGCCGCCAAAGACAAATCTTGGCGTGTGCGGGCAGCCGTGGCCGAGTCATTGGCGTTGAAAAATGCGTTTAAAAAAGGGACAGGCACCCTGGCGGGAGCCAGTCCCCTTTTTCAACGCCCCCGTTTTCAACGCCTGGCCGTGGACTTGCTTGATGATCCCAGCCTAGAGGTGCAAAAGCAGGTGATTATCGCGGCCGCGTCGTGGCCACTTGCGGCGGCGGGTCCGATTCTGCTGGCGGCCGTCGAAAGCGACAGCCCCCAAACGCGGAAACTGGCCGCCGAGCAGTTGGCAACCGTTTGGCCGCCGGCCGCACACTTCCCCTTCGCGTCATCGAAAAAACGCCGCAACGAGGTTCTGGCCCGCTTGCGACGTGAGTTCGAAGCACAATATCGCGCCTCCGCCGATTCGCTTCATGAAAACGACAAAGGCCCTTCGAACACCAAGCCCGAGCGTATCGAGCAGGCGCAACTTTTACTCACTCGGCTTGCAAATACCCGCCCGGATTCGCCCGCGCAACGGCGTGCGATTAAGGAACTGCTCGAATTCGGCACGGAGTTGAACGATACGCTGGCCGCGGTTTCGATCGATCGACAACAGCCGCTACCCGAGATCGTCTATGCGGAGGTATTACCGTCTCGCGATGCGTTTTTCGAGACGCTTAACAAGCTGGGCAACGGCAACGTGATGGCCCGTCGTAGCACATCGTCCAAGCTGGCCGGCTTGGCCGCAGAACGGCGACCGCATCGTCTGGCCACAGCCCGCCTGGCCGCGTTGATCGTTCGTGAAACGGACCAGTTGGTCTGGCAGAACGCGTTGCGTGCGGTGGCCGAGGTCGACGACGAGGCGGCTGTGCGTATTGCCTACGCGGCAGTGGGGCACAATTCGACGGAAGTCCGACGGCGGGCCTGCGAGTACATGGGCGCTTGGCCCGATGCTCGCCATGTAAACGTTCTCTTGCCGGCAATCGCAGACGCAAACAGTTCGGTTGCCCGTGCGGCCGTGGTTGCACTGGGGCGTTGTGGAAGCCCACGCGACTCCGAAGCGCTCAGGCCCCTTTTGCGGACCGACAATGCCTCACTACGCCTGGAAACGGCCACGGCACTTGTGCGACTGGGCGACCCGGCCGGCGCCGCCGCCTTGCGACGCCTGGCGTTTCACGAGGATCCGCAAATCCGCCGCAATACGGCCAGGGCCATGGGCCGCTCGGGCAACGCAAGTTTTATACCCACACTGATCGCAATGCTGGACGGACGGGCCGGCGTTCGCCGCGAGGCTTTAGCAAGTTTGACACTGCTGAGTGGCTACAATCCGGCCAACGCTGACGGCGGGAAGCGTAAAACCTCGACCGAAGTTGTAGAACTGTGGAAGCGGTGGCACGAGAAGCAAGCGGGCGTTTTGCGGTAGAGATTATTTCGTTTAGGCCGGTTGTTTGCGGCCGGTGTGCATTACTCCTGGTGCGTCGCGGACGCACCCTACTTTGTTAGGTATACAAGACGCGATGAAACTGGCCGAACTTTTTGCGATAGATGGGAACGAGGCCGCGGCGCGGGATAATGTCGCGGCCTTGAAGCGTCATGCTTGCGGTCAAGACGACAAGAAAAGCGAGCCCACGGCCGGCGAATCTGTGCGTTCGCTGGGGATCGTGGGCGCGGGGATAATGGGCACGGCCGTGGCCGCGGTGGCCATTGGCGGCGGCCTAAAGGTTGCCATCACCGACGTCGACGCGGCGGCCGTGGATGCCGCGAAGACAAGCGTGATTGGCGAGCTTGCCGCCGCCGGCACTATGGTTAGCGAGGCACAGAAAATCGTCGAGCGGCTGTTGCGGCCCACACGTGACCCGGCCGACGTGGCGGCCTGCGATCTGGTGCTGGAATCGGTTGCGGAAAACCCTCGCATCAAGCAGCAGGTATACGCAGAACTGGAGCCGCTTTTGCCCGAGCGGACAATCCTTGCCAGCAACACCTCGACGATCCACATCCGCGAATTGGCATCGAAATTGACACGTCCCGAGCGTTTCTGCGGAGCCCATTTTTTTCATCCCGTTGGCGAACGTCCGCTGCTGGAAATCATCCGCGGCCCCCAGACCGAGCCGCCGACAGTCGATGCCGTGCGCGGTTTCGCCGCCGCGATCGGCAAGATGCCCATCGTTGTCGAGGACGGGCCGGGGTTTCTGGTTAACCGTCTGCTTTTGCCCTACGTGACCGAGGCCATGGAACTGCTGCTCGACGGCGTCGACATTCGCACCATCGAGCGCGTGGCCCACGAGTTCGGCATGGCCAAGGGCCCGCTGCGGCTGCTGGACGAGATCGGGCTGGACACGGCCCTGCAAGGCGGCTGGGTGCTCTCGGCCGCTTTCCCCCAGCGAACCGTGTCCTCGCCGCTGCTGGTGGCGATGATCAAGGCCAAAAACCTGGGCACGAAAACCGGAACGGGATTTTTCGACCACACCAGAGAAAAGGAGGCAGGCACAATTTGTGGAGGGGAAAAGGGGTCTGGCTCAATTTCCCGGAACGGCCCGAAGAGTGCTTCGCACAAATTGTGCCCGACCCCTTTTCCCCGGCTCATCGCTGCGGGCGTACCCGAGTTGATCGAGAAATGGAAACACGAGCCGGATACATCAAGCTCCACAACGCCGCCGGACGACTCGGTCGTGCTAGGCCGATTGCTACTAACCATGATCCTGGAAGCCACCCGACTGCTCGAAGACGGCACAGTAAGCCGAGCCGCCGACATCGACCTGGGCGTGCTTTTCGGGCTCGGATTCCCAACCGATCGCGGCGGGTTGTTGTACTGGGCGGATCGTCTGGGCGCTGCACGGATTGTAGAGATGCTCGGCCGTATCGAAGGGCTCGGCGCTCGTGCGTTGCCGACGAAGATGCTGTTGAAGATGGCAGCCGAGGGCGGCACGTTTTATTCTTAATGGCTCTTCATCAATTATAATGGGTAAATCCGAATGCCGGACTTGTTTAGCCCAGCCGCTTGCGGCGGATTAGCGGCGATAAGCATGGCAACACTTCGCAAAGTACGGGCTCCTCTTCTCTGCTTTCACATCGTTGCACAGAGAAGAGGAACCAGTACTTTGCCGCAAGGCAAAATCTGATTGATATTTCGGTCTTTGCGTCTTCGCGCCTTTGCGTGAGTCTTCTTGCCCGACTTATGATCTCACGCAAAGGCACAAAGAGATTATATAACGGGAGCCAACGCAGACTTGAAACAGAGTCGCAGCTAGTTTTAGATGAGTTGTGTTACCGAAAAACTATCTTAATCTCCATTTCGACTTCCCTTCACTGCCTGTTAATCTATTATCCCTGTGGGATTCTTGTACCAAGAGACATAAACACCATCGATAGGTTTGGCATACCAACCTGAATAGTCTTGTAAGCTCTTTCCCCTAAAATCAGCCGTAGGGACCATCAGTACTTGAGTTAACGCACTTTTTTCCACCGAAACACGAACGACTCGACCACTGCCGTCTACATTCTCTCCAAAATATGGAACAACTTCTATTCCCTCATAGTTACCCAAAGATACATTATTCACCACGCTTCTTATGATCGTTTTGATCGCGTTTACTATATTCTGATGGCTGAGGCATCGCTCGCGTAAGTGAATCCAGATAATCACAAACTTTTTGGTCTCAGATCTTTTGTAGGGTATTTCGTAGGCTTGCGGAACACTTTCACTGATGGACTGCAAATAGGGATCCTGTTCAAGAAGCGTTTCAATACTCGGTAGACTAGAAGTTGACATTTCTCATCCTTCAGCCAGAAATAGGTGAAAGGAACATTGCCAGCACCCTTTCGACTACCCGTGCCGCACCATCACTGCAACCACGGCCGCAAGCGGCTCGGCTAACTAATCCTCTGAAGTCTCAAGTCCGTAGTCTCCCTCCACCCTACTCCTTAGCATCCGGCGAAGTGGTGGCCAGCACCGAGTTGCCCAGGTACTTGTTGGCTACACGGATAACGTCTTTGAGTGTGACGCGTTTGATGCGTTCGTCGAAGGACTTGTCGTAGTCGTAGCCTAGGCCGTAGAGTTCGTCGAGGGCGGCTTGACGCGATTGGCTGCCGATGGTGGTGTTTTGCTGGGCGTGCAGGGCCAGGATCATTTTTATGGCCGTATCGAATTCCTTTTGTTCGATTTTGCCGTCCTTGGCCTTTTGCACGTTCTTGCGGATCCGCTCGACGACCTCGTCGAGTTTGTCGGGTCGGGTTTGGGCAATGATGCCAAAAAAGCCCGGGGCGGGGCCGGTGATTTGCATGGCGTGGACGTAGTAGACCAGGCCCTGGCCGCGCAGCTCGGTGTGTAGCCAGCCGCCGGGATAGCTGTAGCCCGACATGATGGCGTCCAAGACAGTCATGGCGGCGTAGTCGGCCTCGTCGAAAATGCTCACATCGCTATAGCCCAGCATGACCATGGCGGTCTGTTTCTGCATCTGCTTGTGGCGGACAACCGACTTGTCGATGGCGTTGGGCCGCTTGAAGTCGATGGGCTTGAGGTTGGCGTTGGGTTTGAGCTGCCCGAAATTCTTGCGGATCAAATCCACGGCCTGCTCGGGGTCGATATCGCCGAAGACCGTGACGATCATGTTGTTGGGTGCGAAATACTCGCCGTGATATGCCCGCAGGTCGGCCGTGGTGAGCCGCTCGACCGTTTCTTTCTTCCCGCCTTGCAGGATATGGTAGGGCGATCCGGCCGGCAGGTTGTCGTAGAACAGTTCGAGCAATTCCTGTTGTGGGTTGGCTGCCCGGCGGGCAATGGCGCCCAGGGCCAGGCGTTTGACTTTTTCGAATTGATCTTGGGGAAATGTCGGCTGTGCGATGCACTCGGCCAGGATCGCCAGTGCCTGGGGATAGTCCTCAGTCAGCACCGAGGCCGAGGCGTAGACCGTGTTACGTCCGGCGGCCGTGCCGAACTTGCCGCCGCGCGAGTCGAAGAAATCGGCGATCTGCTGGGCCGAAAGCCGCGGCGTGCCCTTGTCGAGCATCTTGCCCACAATCGAGGCCCGTCCGGCCGTCTCCACGCTGTCGACCAGCGAGCCGCCCAAGGCGTAGGCTTGGATATTGACCATGGGCAGGTGCGAATTGCGCTTAACCAGCACTCGCAGGCCGTTTTCTAGCTTGAGACTAACGATCTTGCCCTCGGTCGAATTCTTATCGGCGTCGGCCGCCTTGGGGGCTCCGCCGGGCGGGGCAATGATGATGCGGTTCATGCGCCCAGGCAAAAAATAGCGTCGCGCCACGTCGCGGACCTGCTCGGCGGTGACTTTTTGGATGTTTTCGGCATAGGCATGGTCGAAACGCGGGTCGGCCGTGGTCATATAGCCGCGAGCCAGGCTACCGGCAGCGTCCTGGATCTTCTGCTGTGAGAAAACCAACTCGGCCGCCTTCTGCTTCTTGGCCTTTTCCAACTCGGCCGGCGCGACCAACTCGTCGCGCAAACGGTAGACCTCGGCCAGAATTTCTTTGGACGCCTGTTGCCAGGTATCGGGCTGGCAGGTGGCAAAGATGCCGAACCAGCCGTCGACGAAGTACGGGGTGTAGCTGGCCGAACTGACCGAGAGCACGAGCTGCTTGTCGTATTTCAGGCTGCGGACCATGCGCGAGCTTTCACCCTCGGCCAAGATATAGGCGGCCACGTCCAGGGCGTACAAGTCGGGGTTGGAAAGCTTGGCCGTGGGCCAGGCCAGGGCCATGTCGTAGGTGTTGCCGTCCATCTCGCGGACCGCCTCGCGGGGCGAAACCTGACGCGGGTCGTTGACCATGGGAATGTAAGTCTCGATCGAACGCGGCGTACCCGTCCATGCCTTGGCGATGCGATCCAAGACCTCGTCGGTCTTAACGTCGCCCACCACCACGAACGTTTGGTTGTTGGGCACGTAACGATCGCGATAAAAATCCACCACGATGTCGCGCGTGGCTGTTTTTAAAACGTCGAGGTAGCCGATAACCGGCACGCGGGCAGGGTGGTCCATATAGACCGTTTCGTTGATCAACCGCCACTTTACCCGCGCGCGGTTGGTCTCGCCGTCGAACAGTTCGCGCTGCACAACCTTGAATTCGCGATCAAAGGCCGACTGCTCGAAGACGACGTGTTGCATGGAGTCGGCGATCAGATCGATGCAGGTCATGGTGTCGCCGGCCGGGCAGTCGATGAAATAGCCCGTCATGTCGTTGCTGGTAAAGGCGTTCGTGGCCCCGCCGAAGCCGTCGACGATCTCTTCGACCTCCTTTTCCGTGCGATTGATGGTCGATCCGCCGGCCACGAGGTGCTCGAGCAGATGGCTGATGCCCATGCCCAAATATTTCGACTCGAAGGCCCCGCCCGTGTTCTTCACATAGCACCGCACGGTAGCCACCGCCGCGGTGTGGTTCTCCTGCACGATAACCGTCAGCCCGTTGGAGAGCGTAGCCAGAGTAATCTGACCCGGCAGTTTTTCCATGCGTTTGTAGGTGGGTGTCTCGGCGGCCGTTTTTTCTCCCGCGTTTTTCTCGGTCACATTATTCTTGGCCGCTGCGTCGTCGGCCCCAGCCAAATTTTCAACAGCCACAAAAAAACTCCCAACCACGGTGAGTGCGATTAGCACGGAAATCGTTCGAACCATTTTATTGTCCTAAATATTCTTCGTCAGGGTGCGTCCGCGACGCACCAGGGGGGTTGTTTAACTGTCATTTAATATTATAGCCCAATTTACGCTTCGCTTGCGAGATAGGTGCTTTCTAGCGGGATTATGCAATAACTGACCTGTTATGTCGATTGCTGATAAGATACCCGCAAGCTCTCGTAATCCGCAAGTTTACCCTGAAAAACCGGAAAGTGAGCATTTACCGCCATGAAACGATTTTCGACAGACGACGCACGGCTTCTGGTGGTTCTAGCTGTGGTGATTTCGTTGAGTATCCTGGGTGTGTTTGGCGGAACTCTGGCGATTATGGCTTCACATCGTAGGTGTTACCCACCACACACCTACCAGGATGTGTGGCGATATATTATCGTGCCCTTGCTATACAGTCATGGTTGCTTGTGGGGAATCGTGTTGCCGCTGACCTCCAGGGCAATTCCCTGGAGACTGGTCGGAGCCGCGGCCGTCTTGGTTGGTGGCATATACGTTTCTCAACTGATTGGAGCCGAGACGTTTTACTTATCCTTTGTAATCCTTTTCACGCAGATGTCTTGTGCAAGCGTGTTGGGATTGATATTGCGAGGGCTGG
>CAZISU010000149.1:0-9514 GCA_964541935.1 uncultured Planctomycetaceae bacterium
ATGAAGCTTCGGTATAGCGCATGTTAGCGGCGACGCTTGTCGTCGCGCGGGCAGGATCGATGCTCAGTACCCCAACTCACTCGGCTGTGACGTTTCGTGCATACACACGCGGGGACAAGCCCCGCCGCTAACTTTTTCTCCAGACGATTGAACTGACTCGACATTTGGTTTGGGATATGGGATAATGAGTCTAGGCCCTGAATTCCCGCCCCATGGCGTCGATATCGTTCCCTATGGCGTCGATATCGTCGCCCAGAATAAGGTACAGCTCTCATGCCCCTTCGCCAAGATATTTTCTCCACCCGAACCATTCTCAACGCTACCACCCGCTGGGCCTTGTGCATGGCCCTGGTAGTTCTTACTGCCGCCTTCGCTTTCCCGCTACATGCTGCCAAACCTAAACCCGCAGCAGATAAATCTGACGCCAAGGCCTCTACGGAAAAAAAATCCGATACGAAAAAAGATCCATTCGCCTGGCGGTTGCTGTTCGACGGCAAGACGCTCGAGGGCTGGAAAGCGGGCAAGTTCGGCGGTGAGGGCGAAATCGAGATCAAAGACAGCACAATCTTCATGTGGTGTGGCGAATCGCTCACCGGCATTGTTTCCACGGGCAAGCCGCCGCGCATGAACTACGAAATTTCGCTAGAAGCAAAACGACTCGACGGTGCCGATTTTTTCGCAACCACCACGTTCCCCATCGGTAAGAGCCATTGCTCGCTGGTCGTGGGCGGATGGGGCGGAACGGTTGTAGGGCTTTCCTGCGTGGATTTCTACGACGCGGGCGATAATATTACCACGCAGTTCGTCGATTTGAAAACCAAGCAATGGTACACAATCCGCATTCGGGTCAGTAAAGCCCGCATCGAAGCCTGGATCGACAAGGAGCAGGTCGTCGACCTGCGAACCGAGGGCCATAAGTTCGACACACGCTTCGAGGTCGATCTCTGCAAGCCGCTGGGCATCGCCTCGTGGTGTACGTCGGCCGCGCTGCGCAACATCCGCATCCGCGATCTCAAACCGCAAGAGGTCACCGACGCCGCCAAACCACGTGACGACGAATAGACCCGCACGATGCACGCCCAGCTTTACATCGAAACCTGCAAATAAATCCGCCACAGCACTCTTATGGCCATAAACACGACCACCAAGAAACCGATGCCGCCGAGGATGTTGATTATCCAGGAGTTGCGGCGATCGCCCATGATGTCTTTTTGGTTTGCCAGCCAGAGCAGTGTGAGGGCCATTAGCGGGTTGCCCAGCACGGTCAGGGCCTGGCCGAAAATTATGAGGGTGATCGGTTTTTCGCCGGTGCGAAGCGCCAGCAGGGCGACGATCATGCCCACGAACATGACGACGACCGTGAAGATCCGCGGCAAGCGGTCGCTCAGGCGGGCAGGCTTTCCAATGCCGTCGGAGAGAATGGCTCCGCCGATCATGGCATTGATGAGGAATGGGTTCATCGATACGGCCACAAGTCCGATGCAGAATATCCAGTAGGAAGTTTGCCCAAGCAGCGGCTCGAGAGCCGTGGCCAGCGTTCCGATGTTGTCGGCCGATTGACCGCGAATTACGGTGGCCGCGGTGATCATGATGACCATGCTTACGCCGGTGAGCACGCAGACGCCGATAATGGAATCGCCTACGCTGCTCTTGTAATCGTCGATTGTCCAGTTTTTTTCGCGAACGAGGTTCCCTTGGAAGAAAGCGCCCGCCACGGAAAATGTGGTGCCCAAGAGCGAAGCGATCAGCAGCATGGGGTCGACGATTATGTCGTCAACAATACTTGGCGCCTTGAGCTCAAAGCCTTCGGGAAATTGTGGTATAAATCCTTGCAGGATAGCCAAGATGTTCGGCTGCGCGGCCAGCAGGTTGAACAAAAAGCAAAGCAGGATGATGCCCACCATGAACTTCATCATCCGTTCGAGGGCCTGATAAATGTGTTGGGCCGTAAAGAGGAAGACGATAATCACCAGATTGAAGGCAACCAGGATTGCGGGGACTGCCCACGCTGGCGCATTCTCGGGCATAAACGCACCGGCCGCTGCGACAACGGCCAGATTATTGGAAAACTGAAAGGCCCCGCAGATCATGCATAGCGTGAGCCCAACAATTGCCGCGGCCGGACGCCCCAGTCGTTGGGCGATGAGCGTGCAGGGCGTCGCGCCGCCGACCACACCGATGCGGGCTCCCATGGTGAGGAAGACGCCCATCATCAGGCCGGTAAACAACAGAAGCCATAATAAGTCGTAGCCATAAGTGGCACCGACGTTTGAACTAATTAAGAGGCTGCCCGGCCCGAATACCACACATGCGGTAATCAAGGCCGGTCCGAGTGACTTCCACCAGGGTAGACGCCGAGACTGCGTTTCGTTTTGCTGCACTTTGAAATACCTGTTTTTTGGGTAACAAAAAAACGGGGGGCAAATTCGACCGAAGAATCGGCAGGAACAAGTCTGGCGGCCGAAGCATTCGAATATAATCGAACGCTACATCGCTGCACTATACGCTAACCTATCGCGGACCGCAAGAGCTAGCGTTATTTGGAAATAAAATCCGATTCGTTCAGTTCAATATGCAAACCACCGGCGGCCGCCACCCAGAGTTTTCCGGGCTCGATCTCGAAGATAGACGGATAGCAAATATTGCCTTTTGGCTTTCTGGCAATTACGACCGGGTCTGTCCAGGTTTTGCCCTCGTCACTTGAAAGCGCAAAGACCAACTCATCGCGATGCCAACTGGCGGGCGCTTCGTGAGTTTCGGGCCAGTGGACGAACTTGAAATCCGGATCGTTCTGCGGCCGCAGTCGGTTCCAGACAAGGGCAATGCGACCGTCTTTGAGTCTGCGGAGAAAGCCGGGCGAACTGCTGCAGTCGATATCCGAGGCATAGAGCGTGCGCCATGTTTTGCCGTCGTCGTCGGAAAAGGCGTTCCAAAAGAAGTTCCAGTTGGTGCGAATCAGCATCCATGGGCGGCCGTTTTGCTGCAGTAAGGCCGCCTCTTTTGTGCCGTCGTGGTGGCCGGCTCCGCCCAGGTCGAGGGTGTGGCTGGGTTTCCAGGTGGCGCCTTCGTCGGTCGAGCGGTACGTTATTACGGTGTGGCGACCGGGATTATGCAAGAGTTTCATGGAAGCCATGAGAATGCTGCCCTTGTCCGTCTGGATGATTCCGCTATTGTCGCCCGTCCAGTCGTCGTGCAGTTTTTGCGGTTCGAGCCAGGTTTTGCCGCCGTCGGTGCTGCGGACGACGTAGGTCGGCAGCACGGCTTCCGGCGCGTCATGCAGTTTGGCGGTCCAGCCCCACTTTTTCTCCTTGCCGTTGGAGAAGGGGACGATGATCGTTCCTTTTTTGGTCAGCAAGATATCTCGCCCGACTCCGAGATTGTAGCGTTTGGTATCTTTGATGATGGTTGAAAGCTTTTTCCAAGTTCGACCGCGATCGGTACTAAGCGAAGCTGCGTTGCCGGCGATGCACAATAGGCGTCCCTCACCCATGTGCAGGTATTTGCCCCGTTTAATGCCTTTGAGATCGACGGCACCGTCTGGAATCCAATGGCCTGAGGCCGTTACTTTTCCTCCGCTTGATCCCTTGGGAGCCAGGTCTTTGGGCGAGGGGGCGTCCTTGGCGATTGAAGCCTGGACGAGCAAAAGTAAAACGATAGAGGCGGAAAAAATATGCAAGGCTGGCTTGTGTTTGGTGGGCATGAATCTAAATTCCTAATCGAGGGGGGGCAAACAACTCGGTCAACTACCAAATCGGATAACTACGGACAAATGGCCCGCTGCTTTAATGATAAACCACCGGAAAACCGGGAGCAATAGTTTCTCCAAATTGAGTTTAATAGAGATTACGCTTCAGTCAGAATGATGTCTGGGAGGAAATGGCCCGTGCGATAAACTCATTTACTTGTTTGGAGTGTGTAAGATTGATGAGGTGCCCACCACCTTGGACGGTCTCGTGTGGTTCTACGTTTCTGGCCGGTATTAAGCGGTCGCGGTCGCCGTGGATTTGAAACGTGGGCACATCGGCCGGTTTTGAAGGTTGCCAGCGGAGAATGGCGTGCAAGGCCCATTTCATGAATCGGCTGTCGGTGTCTTGGTACATTTCTACCGAAAGGCGTCGCATATCCACCGGCAAGCGGTTATAGACCATGGCCGCCCAGGGGGCGACTGGCTTGGAAACGCTGAAAGCCATCATGGGGATAAATGACGCCAGCGGCGACAGACGGCGGTACCATTCTCGTAAGCCGGCCGTGGTTCGACACGTCGAGATCAAAATCAGGCCGGCGGGCTTTTGCTCTTTAGACGCCAGATATACGGCCATTTCATAGGCGATCATACCACCCAGCGAAACTCCTCCGATAAAATAACGCCCGCGAGGTTGAATTTTATCGGCCAGCCGGACGGCATATTCTTGCAACGACTCTCTGCCGCGAGGAGTAATCCAGGCGGGAACCAAAAGTTTTTCGAACTCCATCGCTTGCGGAGCAAATAAGCGGATGTCGGCTCCCATGCCCGGCAGCATGATTAGCTTGGTTGCTTCGGACATGTGGGCGTTTTTCTGGTTGACGGGGGTTGTATTACTGCGATTTAGACCACTATTTTCGCCACTGGGGCGATGGTTGTTTGGCCTCCGGGCCGCAGTTCACGGATAGCTGTAATCCGGCGCCATTGGTGGAGTAATACAGCCTCCCGTTGGAGGCCACCGCGCCCACGCATAGCAACACGTCGACCGCCGGCCCGCATGTGATCGGTTTGTTCCCGTTGGAAAGGTCGAAAATGTTCAGGTTCGGACCGAGCAGGTACGGCTCACAGAGTGTGAATCGCGTGCAGCGGAAGCCTTTGACCAGCGTTGTCAGCAGCTTGCCGGTTTTTTTGTCGAGCAGATACCCGTGGCGATATTGCGAATGAGTAAAGAGCGTTTTATCGCCGATGGTGACAACGTGAATGGCGCGGGAGATGGGATCGGATTTCCAAACCAGCGACCCGTCGCGCGCGTCGAGGCACCAGATGCGATTGGTTTTTCCTTCCACCGGGTTGTAGCCGCCGAGGTAGAGTCGGCCGTTTTCTCCGGAGACCGTACACCCGGCGTGCGTCGAATATTTTGTGTTAATCCAGCGGACTTTTCCGGTTTCGGGCTCGACGGCGGCGGTGATTCCGGGGTTGTCCTTGGAACCGAAATAGCACGAGTAGTAGATGGTCCCGTCCATCAAGCACATGCCGGCGTCGTCGCCGCCTTGGCCGTAGGCAGAAAAGTCTCGTGTCCACACTTCCTTGCCGGTGTTTATGTCCCAGGCTCTGAGCAATGGCCGGTGTTCTTTCGAGAAGCCGAACGTGCGTTGATGTTCGAAGAGCCATTCTTTGGGCGTGTACTTGGCGGTGCCGAACTGATAGACGAGCACGTTTTTGTAAGGGATGGGCGGCAGTTGACGGTTCCAACTGGGCGAACCGGTGAAGGGCGCTTCCCAGATTAACTTACCGGTGGCGGCATCGAGGCAGCGCATGCGGCTTTTCTTCAGGCCGGCCTGGGGCACGAAGATTTTGCCTTGGTGATAAATGGGGGCCGTGAAAGACACATGCACGTCGGGTGAATAGCGACGCCACAACAGGCGGCCGGTCTCTTGTTCTACGGCCATGATCTGGCCCTCGGCCGTGTGTGTATAGCTACGGCCCGCACCGAAGACCGACATGTGTTTGACCGTGCCGCGAAAGCGACGTATCCAACGGATGGAAAACGGCGGTTTGATGTCCTGTTGCGTGGCGTTTGTGTTGGCCAGATTGCCGAAGTTGGTGAACCAGTCGTTCGCGGCGTCGGTTTTATCTCCGCTCAAAGGGCTGCGGATCTTGTCGAGGGCCAAATCTTTCGTCGGTAGTGGCGTCTTGCCGCCGCGGCCCAGGGCGTATAGGTAGCCGTCCTCGCAGCCGAAGTAAATTCGCCCGTCGCAAACGGCCGCCGGGGCTGTAATCGGTTTGCCGAAGGCGGTTGCGAACGACCACGCTTTGCGGTCGCCCGAGATCGGCACAACGTGCAGGCTGCCTTGCAGTCCACCGTAGACGGCTGCGTCTTTGCAGAGAATGGGCGGGGCAAAAGCGGCACTGCTGCACAGCGGTTTTGTGCTTCCGTCCGAAGCGTGCAGGCAAAGCCCGAAACCGTTTTCCGGGCGGCAACGGTAGACGTCTCGGCCGCGGAGACTGACCGAACAGAAACTCAACAGACTCGAACTGTCCCAGTTGGCCGTAGTGCCACGGACATAGTCGTTTTTCACCTTGCCGTCGTTACCCAAGCTTAAGGTTTCGACGCGACCGCCGTTATCGCGGCGATGCCATTGCCGATAGACGGTGCCGTCGCGGCCGACGCTCAGCCCCAGTGTGGCCGGCGCTTCGCGACGTCCGCAGTATGTGCCGCGAAGTCGGCCTTCTTGGCCCGCGTCATCCAGCCAGCAGACCGTGCCACCGGCGGCGAAGATCAAGGTCTTGCCCCGTAGGGCAATGTCGCGAGTTACGCAGAACTGTTCTTGCCAACCGGCCTTGCCGCGAATCTTGAGCCAATCTTGGCCGCTCCAGCGATCGCCCTCGAAGTCCAGACGCTCTTTCACAAAGTCCCACGTCCACTGAAGCGTGCCGTCGGGCCGCAAGGCATGCAGTTTCGCGCCCAGCGTTGCGAAGTATACGCGCCCATCGCCTACAACCGGCGAGCTGAAGATCGGTTCGCCGCAACGAATCCTGGTGACCTCCGTCCCCTTTGTGCGGTCGAGGACAAAGTAGTCGCCCGCCATCGTACCGACGTGCAGATAATCGCCAGCGACGACCGGCGCACAAACGTTGTTGCAGTTCAGCGGGCCGCCAGGCGTTTCGAACTTCCAAATGGTCTTAAGCGTTTTTGCGTCGAGGCAGTAAACCACGCCAGAGCCGTCGATGACATAAACGCGACCGTCGGCTATTACAGGTGAAGTGAAAATTGCATCGGAAAGCGGGGCGACGGCCACAAGGCCCAGGTCCGTGGAAATATTTCGCTCCGAGACATCGCCCGAACGTCGGGAATCGAATTTAGACTGTGGCCAGCTTTCGGCGGCAAAAAGCGAGCACGGGGACAGCAGAGCGCCGATTACTAAAACGGCGAATGAGAAGAAGCGGATTGTATGTGCAATCATTCGGAGAGGACTCCCGGTCTGTGTCCGCCGCGATCAGGCAGATTATTAGGGAAATTTCATGGGTACAGAAACCCATTTTGCACTAGCGGCCAGCGGACTACAAGTCGACACCAGAAAGAATAGCAAGTTCGGGCGGCTGAAACGAGATGATTACATGCAAACCATCTCGACCGCCTTGTAGACCGTTTTCACGATCTCGAAGCCGTGGCGGTGATAGAGACGAATGGCGCCGTCGTTTTCGGCCGTTACTTCCAGCGAAACGCGTTCCAAACCGGCGCGTCGGAAGCCGTCCAGTGCCTGGAAGAGGAGGCATGTGCCCAGACCTCGGTCGCGGTGACCATCGACGATGCCCAAGTTTTGAATGGAGCCGATACCGCTGTTTTGGCGGATGCCTTGGATGGTCCCGCAGTACTGCTTCTCAGATGCGTCACCTCTCTGGTAGACGGCCAGCCAGGTTGCCTCGGGCAAGAAACCCGGTTTGTTGGAAATATCTCTCATTAGGCGGCGACATCCGGCCAATTCGCCAAAGCACGGAAAAACGTGTGCGTCGATCTCCTCGCGGAAGCTCATGAACTTAGTTTTTGCGTGCGGGTCGAGCAGCGAACTATTCCATGGCAGTAATCGATACCCACCCGGCGATGATGTTTTGCATGGCGGGTGAGCGATCAGGTCAATTTCCATCCGATATCGTTTGAAATACGTAGTACCCATCCGGCCGCTCGTATCCGAAGGAATGCTAATTCGCTGTGCGTAGCTGCAATCCGATGCAATCTCCACGCGTCTGAGTTCGTCAATCACTATTTGCACCGTAGCGGGCAGAGAAACATTTTGCAACTGATTTTGTTTTTATGCCCAATAATTTTATCGGCCGTCGAGCGGGGGGGCCGGGTGTTTTTCAACGGCAGCCGCACAGTCGACAAAGGCGGAACAAGTGGATTGAGGGACTGTTAATGGCACCCAGTCAGTTGTTGGCCTCAGTCAGTCGCCGGATTGGCCTCAGTCAGTCGCCGGAAACGATGCAAGCCTCGGTAGAAATAACCTTTCTCGTCGTTAGCGATAATGCCCAGGCCCATTAGGTGCCAGAGTTGGGATTGGGTTTGTGCGTTGTTGAAGTCGATTTCATTTTTTCCGTCGTCGGCCGAGTCCGTTTGCTGGCGTGGGGGCATTTCAAGGGCGTCAATTAAACGCCAATCCTCGCTGCTAAGTTCGCATTCTATGGGATCCAATCGACGCAATAGCCATGCCAGCAGCGTAATCGGCAAACCACATACGTGGAACGAGAGGAGTGCAATAGTGATGCTGCTGGTGATGGAGGTGAAGAATAAGGGCAATAAATAGAATATCCCCGTTGCCGTATCGGAAAAATCGATCGATGAGATGTCGGAAAATTTAGTGCAGATGGTCCAGGCCAGTATTCCCAGAATGAATAGGGGGACATACAAAGTGGCCGCAATCACGGACATCAGTGTTCCCAGCATGAGGATCATTCCCGCGCGAGCTTTGCGGAGCTTTCGTCTCACCGTCCAGGCTGCAATCAGAAAGGCGAGGCTGGTTATCAAGCCGTGGTACAGTTCCGACGGAATACTTTGAATTCCTATTCCCAGGTAGCCGAACAGCCCTCGCCCCTCGAACACATAATGTGAATATGGACTGATCGGCTTAACCAGTAGCCAGGCGACAAGCGGGCCGGCGGCGATTGACGCCAGTGAAAAAGCCAGCCTGTGGTAACCGTGGCGTGCGGCGGCCACCGCCCAAAAAATTCCAACGAAAGACACGGCCCAGAGAATTCCCGTGCCGGGTATCCAGGAAGTAAGGCCCAACGCGAGTGCCGTTCCGGTGATAATCCAAAACACGGTCGCCAGACTGAACTGCCAAACGCTACGTGCGGCGGGTGTGTCTGTACTGATTGCCTGCATTGCGAGTACCTGCTCCCGGTTCCTGATGCCTGTCTATATTACACCAGGAAACACCCGCGGGCGTCAAGTCGCGAAAACTACGCCCGTCAAGTGGTGCAGAATGCTCTCATCTGGTCTGTGTGTTATAGCTTGCGAACATAACTACAATCATCTTCCCCTTGTTCCAGTAATGCACCTGAGTTACGAAGAAATTCCAATAAATCTCGCCCCAAAGCCATAGTTTCCTTCTTTCGCCGAGCGGGGCCTACAGTGTGAATATCCTGGTCAGGTTTACGTAAACCTTTCTTGCTATGGCTTTTGGCTGGATCATCATGGTCGAACCACAATGCAACGAACCAATCATTCATGTCGCGCCCAGCCATTTCGGTAGCTTGCCCTGAACGCCATTTGACACTTTCAATTTTCTCCACGGGAATTTTGAGGTAGAATAAGCGGTGGCCGAAGAATTGATA
>CAZISU010000150.1:0-9511 GCA_964541935.1 uncultured Planctomycetaceae bacterium
AGCCGCAGACCTACGATGGTGTGGTCCTCGCGGTGGCCCATGACAGCTATCGGGATGCAGGCATTACCGCATTGCGGCATTATGGCCGGATTGATCACGTGTTTTGCGATCTTAAGAGCGTTTTTGGGCGCGACGAAAGCGATCTGAGATTATGATCCCGCGGAGAAAATTGGGCCCTCGTTTTGCCTTTAAACCTAAAAACGTAGATCAGATCGCCACTAGGTCAGGAGTAGCAAA
The DNA here is from genome assembly GCA_964541935.1 of uncultured Planctomycetaceae bacterium. Taxonomy (GTDB): domain Bacteria; phylum Planctomycetota; class Planctomycetia; order Pirellulales; family Thermoguttaceae; genus JAFGTN01. The sequence continues at coordinate 238 of CAZISU010000150.1, forward strand.
TGTCTAAAATATTGATCGCAGGTGCTGGTGGCGCTCCGTCTGAAGGCGTGATCATCTCTATCCTTCGTGGACGCAAACAAGAAACTGTTATTGGTATGGGCTCAGAGCCAACCGACTTGGTTCTGTCCGCAGCGAGCAAGAAAGTTTATGTTCCTTACGCCAACACCCCCGAATACAAGACGTGCCTGCTGCAGATCCTGAGTGAGCATAAGCCTAACCTCGTCCACTTCCAGAACGACTTGGAGATCTTCCACGCGTCCCTGATCCGGGACGATATTATGGCAACGGGCACAAAAATCTTCATGCCGGAGCACGAGGTGATCGATACCTGCGTGCACAAATATAAAGCCTATCTTGCTTTCAAGGCCGCTGGCATCCCGGTGCCTGAGAACATGATGATCCATAACGAGGACGACCTGCATGTTGCCTTTGCTGAGCTTGGTGATGAAAGTGGTAAGATCTGGCTTCGGGCATCGTCCATAGGTGGTGGCGGAAAGGGCGCGATCCCGACCGCCGACTTTTCCTTGGCTAAGGCTTGGATCAATCATTATCATGGTTGGGGCGATTTTTTAGCTGCCAGCATGCTCACGTCCGACACTGTCACATGGCTTTCGATCTGGCACGAGGGTGAACTCATCGTAGCCCAGTCGCGTGAGCGGCGCGGTTGGACCCATGGCAACCGAAGCATTTCGGGTGTAACGGGCGTTACTAAGGTCGGTGTGACGTGTGACAACGATGAGGTAACCCGCATTGCTACTGAAACAGTCAAAGCGGTCTCTGCAAAGCCACACGGAATATTCGGCGTTGACATGGCCTATGACAAGAATGGTGTTCCAAACCCGACTGAGATCAATATTTCTCGCTTTTTCACGACCGTGCTGTTCTTCACAGAAGCAGGTTTGAACATGCCCGAGATATTCAAAGACATTGCCCTGTACGGCGAATTTCCAAAGCTCGACAAAAAGATCAATCCCCTGCCAAATGGCCTTCTTTGGCTGCGGGGCATGGACGTGCCCCCACGCTTGATGACTCAAGATGCCATTTCGCAGGAGATTCAGTTTTCATGAAGATAGTTATCACTGGAACATCAGGCTTCATTGGAAGCCGTCTTTTGCAGACCGCACGCGCAGTCTACGGTGCCAACGTGACATCGTTCAGTTCACGTCACTCCGAAGGCAGCCATATTATCTACGGCAACAGCACCGATTTCGGTTTGGCTTCGGCAGACATTGCGCTGGTAGAAGAGGCTGAGGTGCTAATCCACGCAGGCGCCTTCATCCCCAAAAGTGGTGCCGATGCCAATCTCGTCGGGAGTTGTAATGAGAACATCACGTTTACGGAAAAGCTTCTGGATCTGCCATGGCAAAACCTTAAGAAGATTATTTTTCTCAGTACTGTGGATGTTTACGGCAATGTGGAAGAGTCCATTAGCGAAGCCACAACTACGGTGCCGACTTCACTATACGGCTTTTCCAAGCTCTACTGCGAACGGATGGTAACGCTTCATGCGGCTGAGCGCGGTCTTGATAGCCATGTGTTGCGTATCGGTCACGTCTACGGCCCTGGCGAGGAAAAATACGCTAAGGTCCTCCCTAAGGCTATACAAAACATTCTGGCAGGAAAGGATGTCGAGCTCTGGGGCGAGGGTAAAGAGTTGCGCTCATTTATCTACATCGATGACGTTGTAACTTCAGTTCTGAAAGCTGTTGAGCTGCAAGAGGATCCAGGCGTTATCAACGTGGTCGGAGGCACAGCGATCGCAATCCGCGAACTACTCGAGAAGCTCATAGTTATAGGTGGACGCAAAACCGGGGTCTCCCGGCGTGAATTCTCGGGAACTACGAGGGATTTCGTGTTCGACAACACGAAACTCAAGCGTTACCTTTTGCCTGAAGAGTACGACTTCGCGGCCGGACTGCAGGTCGAATTTGACCACATTGAAAACTTACGCAAGAACTAACCGTATCTTTAGGCGTGGCAAACAGAAGGTAGGCAATTCATGCGGATGTTTATTGGATAAGTAAATCGGCAACTGTATGCGGCTTGAAGTTGGTAAAACGAGAAAGATCTGGACAGGAACCAGCAGTGACTATCGCTTAATCGGGGAGATTGAGAAATGAGCAGTGATGAGCTTCAGAGAGTGGAATCTTTGTCGGATTGGTATTTGAAAGAACAGTTAGACTTCGACAAGAGATTAATTCGCTATCGATATGAAACGATCAAATCTAAATTGGTGGGTAAGAGGTGTTTAGAATTAGGCCCAGCTGAAGGGGAGATGACCCAATTTCTCATTCAGGACTTCGAGCAACTGACCGTCGTCGAGGGTTCATCAGAACTCTTGGCCAAAATTCCAGATCGCTACAACGTCACCAAAGTCCATAGCTTGTTTGAGGAGTTTGAGCCAGAATATGCGTTCGACACAATTATTCTGGAACACGTTCTGGAACACGTTGATGATCCGGTGGGACTACTGATGCGAGTAAAGGAATGGTTAACTTCTGATGGGCGGCTATTTCTTGGCGTTCCTAATGGAAATTCGATCCACCGACTGGCTGCGGTGAAAATGGGGATGCTCGGCAACTCATGTCAATTGAATCCACGAGATCATGCACTCGGACATCGGAGGGTTTACACTCCGATGACCTTCAAGGCGGACATCGAGAAGAGTGGATTAAATGTTGTTGAGATGGGTGGTGTATATTTCAAGCCGTTGTCAAATGGACAAATTCAGGAACACTGGACTGAAGAGATGATTCAGGGTTTTTTTGAGTTGGGCAAAGATTTTCCTGATTTTGCTGCGGAGATCTACGCTGTATGTCAGAGGTGACAACTGTTGGGAATTTTTAAGTTTATAAAAATTACCCTCTTCTACTGGGCACGGAAAACGACTTCACATCTAAGCTGGTGTTGGAATTGCCACATATTAAAAATATAGAGCGGTCGAGCAGTGAATTTAATATTTGATCTCGACGGGACTTTAATCGACTCCCGTCCACGACTCTACCATCTATTCCAGCAGTTGGTTCCTAAATCACATCTCACCTTTGAGCGCTATTGGGCGTTTAAGCAGGAGAAAATCTCTAACGAAACTATTTTGGCAAAGGAGTTCGGCTTTGAGGCGCCTGCGATCGAGCGTTTTGTCGGCGATTGGATGGACCTTATAGAAGCGCCTGAGCTTCTCGCTCTAGACAAGAGCCTACCTGATATTCGAAACGCTCTTGAAAGATTAAGCAAGCAGGCGAAGCTGCATGTATGCACCGCTCGCCAGACCCGGCCACCGGTCCTCGATCAACTTGAAAGCCTTGGGCTACTTCCGTACTTTAACAGTGTTATGGTCACTGAGCAAAGCCGAGGGAAAGAACAACTAATTGCTAGCGTGCAAGATTTAGCACCTCTGGACTGGATAGTTGGCGATACTGGAAAAGACGTTCAAGTCGGTAAATTACTTGGAATTAAGACTTGCGCAGTTTTCAGTGGTTTTCTTAGTGAGAAAAGTCTGTTGCAGTATGAACCTGATCTTATTTTGCGAACTGCTGCTGAGTTTTACCTTTAATTGTGTATATCTCAAATTTAGATTTAGGGACAAATTTATGATCAACGTTTTCTTTTTGAAGGTGCGCGTAAAATGGATGAACTAAAAAGCTATTTTCAAGGTCAAGTGCGCCTGATCGATCTACCAGTAGTTTCAGATCCTCGGGGCGATTTGACTTTTATTGAAGGCGAAAGTCATGTTCCCTTTCAAATCCGCCGTGTCTATTATCTATACAACGTTCCGGTCGACTCTGAACGCGGTGGTCACGCGCATAGGGAGCTGGAACAGGTGGTTTTTGCACTGTCGGGCAGTTTTCGAATGAAAATTGATGACGGCAAAACAAAGTCCGAATTTTGGCTGCGCGACCCACGCAAGGGCCTGTACATCAGCCGACTGATCTGGCGCGAGATGGATGCGTTCAGCCAAGGTGCTGTTTGCATGGTTCTTGCGTCACATCGATACGACGAGTCCGATTACTATCGGGAGTATGACAGTTTTCTTAGTGCAGCGCGGGGCGATATTTGATGATCCCTTTCCTTGACCTTGGCGCAGCCTATCGCGAACTTAAGACCGAGATTGACGCTGCCGTTCAAAGGGTGCTCGACAGTGGATGGTACATTCTTGGGCCAGAAGTCGAAGCATTCGAGACCGAATGGGCCAGCTATTGCGAGGCATCTCACGCCGTCGGGCTGGCAAACGGGTTGGATGCGCTGATCCTCGCGTTGCGTGCGCTTGAAGTTGGGCCGGGCGACGAGGTAATCGTGCCATCCAACACCTATATAGCGACGTGGCTTGCGGTGACTGCTGTGGGTGCGCGTCCGGTGCCGGTCGAACCAGACCCAGCCACCCACAACATTGACCCCATGCTTATTACTGCAGCGATCACTCCAGCGACAAAGGTCATTCTGCCAGTTCACCTGTACGGTCAACCTGCCGATATGGACCCAATCCTTGCAATTGCCCGCCAGTATGGCATCGCCGTGGTCGAGGATGCCGCGCAGGCCCATGGCGCTCGCTACAAGGGCCGCCGGATCGGTGCACATGGTGATATCGTCTGTTGGAGCTTTTATCCTGGTAAGAACCTCGGTGCGCTTGGGGATGGTGGGGCGATCACTACCAACCGTGCCGATCTGGCCGACAAGATCCAAGTACTGCGCAACTATGGCAGCCGCGTGAAGTACGTGAACGAAGTGCAGGGTGTGAACTCCCGCCTCGACCCCATCCAGGCTGCGGTGTTGCGAGTCAAGCTGCAGCATCTGGATGATTGGACAGACAGACGTCGAGCGATCGCTGAGCGCTATAACGAAGGCCTGCAAGGTAGCGGGCTGACTTTACCACATACACCGGATTGGGCCGATCCGTCCTGGCATCTGTTCGTGGTGCGGAGCACGGCACGGGATGCACTGCAAAAACGTTTGACCGAGTTCGGTGTGGGGACGCTGATCCACTACCCGATCCCTCCGCATATGCAGGCAGCCTATGTAGGGCTGGGAATAGCGCCAGACGCGCTTCCCACCGCGCGCCAATTTGCCGATGAAGTGGTCAGCCTGCCGATAGGGCCGCAGTTGGACTTAAGCCACGTAGGGCAAATATGTTCCGCTATTGCTGATGGGAATTGAGCCACCTCGTGTCTAATAACTCTCGTGGTTTGATCAAGTCGATGGCAATCATTGGCAGCGCGCAAGCTGTCAATATCCTGATTTCCATTTTGCGTATGAAAGTGCTGGCGTTACTTCTTGGGCCTCAGGGCGTGGGTCTACTGAGTATTTTCAACAATTTGCAGGGTATGGTGGCGACCGCAGCCGGGCTTGGCATGGGATCCAGCGGTGTGCGGCAAATCGCGAGCGTCAAAGGCGAAGAGGAGGCTCTCAGCCGTGTGCGCCGCGTTCTTCTTGCGGCACATCTGGTTCAGGGAGCGCTTGCTATGCTGGGCGTCTGGCTGTTGCGCGCTCCGATTGCGGAGTGGTTGTTTGGAGATCGCAGTTACGCGACAGAAGTGGGCCTGATCGGCCTCGCGATTTTGTTGGGTTTGTTGGGCACGGCGCAAACAGCCTTGCTGCAGGGTATGCGGCGGATCGGTGATCTCGGGCGTGTTACGGTGCTGAGTGCACTTGTGGGTACTGTGGCAGGACTGGTGGCTGTCTGGTTCTACGGACAATTAGGGCTTGTCTGGTTTGTAGTCGTTCAGCCTCTCGCAACGTTGCTGATTGCTCTGCGCTACACCAGCCGCTTGCCGCAACCTACAGCGCCCCGTCCTTCGGCTGGCGAGGTTTGGGACGTCTGGAAGCCAATGGTCAAGCTTGGTGCGGCCTTCATGCTGGGCGGCCTGGCTACGACGGCGACGTTGCTGTTGGTACGCAGTCGGATCACGCAAGAATTGGGGCTGGACGCTGCGGGGCATTTCGCAGCTGCCTGGGGCATCACCATGACCTATGTCGGCTTCTTGCTGGGCGCGATGGCGGCCGACTACTATCCCCGTCTGACCGAGGTGATCCACGACCGCGTCGCAGCCACCCGTTTGATGAACGATCAGGCGCAGCTGGGTCTGGCGATTGGTGGTCCGGTGCTGCTTTTGCTGATCGGGCTGGCACCTTGGGTCATCACGCTGCTCTATTCCGCCGAGTTTGCACCAGCGGCCGAACTGCTGCAGTGGCAGACTGTTGGGAATGTCTTCAAGCTTGCCAGTTGGGCATTGGCATTTTCCATTGTTGCAGCTGCCCGGTCCAAGACGTTTTTCCTTATGGAACTCAGCTTCAACATTGTGTTCCTTGCGATGGTCTGGCTTCTGCTGCCGGTTGTGGGACTCACTGTGACGGCCATCGCCTTTCTTGTCGGCTACGTCGTTTATTTCGTTACAGTGTATATCCTCGCCTACAATCTGCAGGGGTTCCGGTGGGAGGGCCTGTCACTGTGGCTACTTGCACTGCACGTCACCCTCTCGGCAGGTTTGTTAACCTTGGCGCAGGCCTTGCCCCTTGTCGCTGCCATCGCCTCGCCGCTGCTGGCCTCCGCCACCGGGCTGTTCGGCCTGCGTGTGGTCCTCATCAAGATGGGACCCGAAGGCCGCATAGCCAACCGCCTCACAAGCATCTACGCCGCCATCGGCTGGCCCATCCGGAGTATCAAATGACCGAAGATATCGCCCCTGAGCGCCCGCTTGTCACTTTTGCACTGTTTGCGTACAATCAAGAGAAGTACATCCGTGAGGCGGTAGAAGGGGCTTTTTCACAGACCTACCAACCGTTAGAGATCATCCTGTCGGACGATTGTTCGACTGATCGGACGTATCAGATCATGGAGGAGATGGCTGCTTCGTATACGGGACCGCATCAGGTGCGGCCGCGACGGAATGCGATTAATTTAGGCGTCGCGCGCCATTTCTGTAAAGTTCTCGATGCTTCTTCTTCTGATTTAATTGTCTTAGCGGCAGGTGACGACATTTCGACACCGGAACGCAGCAAAAATAGCGTGGCCGCCCTTTTACAAAATCTTGACTTAACCTTTGTTGAAGTTAATCAAGTTCCGTTCTGTGACGGTGATGATATTACAAAGTTACCTTTGCATTTAGTTGGTACAAAAGAAGATGTTATTTTTCATATAGACGATTATTTAGGCGGGCGCGCACCCAGTTTAGTTGGTGCGCTTCGCGCTTTTCGAATAAGTGCGATCATGCAATACGGACCACTACGAGACGGTTGCCCAACCGAGGATACGCCTAGCCTCCTGAGGCTGTTAATGTTGGGTCATGGAGCCAAGCTATATGGGTCATCAGTCTACAGACGACTGCATGAAAACAACCTGTCGTCGGTTCAATCTCTGCTAAAGATGAATTTTGATGAAATTCTTAATCAGTATCGTGATGATATAAGTCATGCTCGGGAGCACTGCATTGTGTCTTCTCAAAGAGCAGATCAACTAGAGATTTGGGCAGTAAAAACCATCCAAAAGCGTATAACTTTTCTTGCACATGAGAAACCTTTTGTTCCTTTTTTGAAGTACCTCTCAAATTTGAAAATGCCGAAGATAAAGATGTTAGTTGAGATGTGCCGCTATGTTTCTAAAAGAATAAGGAAAGCTTCATGAATTTTCTTTTTGTTACACAGTTCTTTCCGGGAGCAGGCGCTAAAGGCCAGACGGGTGGCACTATTAGCAATCTGAATTTTCTGCGCACTCTAGCCCGCTCTAATAAAGTGACAGTCATATCGTTCGACAAAATATGCACACTGGCTGATTTTGAGGGTGAACTTTTTACTGTAATCCACCGACCTCCGCCACACTGGCGAGCACCCGGCCTACTCGTGCACTGGCAGGCGTTTGTAAAATGTGAAGTGCGGAACGTATTGGATAGCATGCAAGTACCAGACGTCGTTTTTGCTACGACATCAACTCTAGCTTCTTTCGACGTTTGCGATTCGCAAACTCGGTGTTGTGCAATTATACAGGCTTATGAGAATTTTGGGTATCAGTGCAAGTGGGTTCCGGTGCGCAGCCGTGTTGATCTGGCCAAGCAACAGATCTTAAGACGGTTTCGGGATGCATCTTTAATTCAGGGCGCGGACGCACTTTTAACAAATAGCCTTTTCATGAAAAGTGCGATCATAGAGCGCTTCAATATAGATGAAAGAAATGTGTATGTGTTGAAACAAAGTGTGGCCATAGAGCCAGACCTTATATTAAATATTAAAAATATTATTGGCTTTGTGCACCGTGGCGCCGATAAAAATATCGCTCTGATTGTTGAACTGGCTCATAAAGCGCCAGATTTGGCGTTTCACGTGTATGGGCATGGCAATGATATACCAGACAAATTGCCAACTAATATAGTTTTAAAGGGTTGGTGCTCCAACAGAGACGCCATGTTTGCGTCTGCAGCACTATGGTTGGTTCCATCACGCTGGGCAGAACCGTTTGGGCGTGTCGCAATTGAAGCGCAAGCAGCTAATAGAGCTGTTCTGGTGGCCGCTGCCGGGGGTTTGCCAGAGACAGTCCTACGCTCAGAATTTCATATCTCAGGCTTCAATCCAGAGGAATGGTTGGCCCGTATGCGAGCGTTGCTGGCAATTCCGGTGGAGTTACTATCTAAAAACGGTGCGGAAGTTCGGCAGCGCTTTTCACATGAGGCGCACGATCAAGCAATCGAAGTGGCGCTGGCAGCCATCACATCAGTGGAGTAATTAAGATGCTATCAGAACGTATACGAGCAATACCAAAGAAGGTTGTCACGACCGCGGGCCTTATGGCTGGTAAAGATGCAACAATCCTTCAATGGGCAACTTTTGGTGTGGTTCGACACAATTGGGGCGATAAACTCAACCCTTGGATGGCTGAGGCGATTTCTGGAAAACCTGCAATACACAGAGCTGATATTTATCCCATAGTTAACCGACCATTCCATTACTGGATTGGTAGTCACCTCGCGACGGGCTGTGCCGATCCTAACGCCATTATTTGGGGGGCGGGCTGTATCTCGGAGACAGTGCCTTTGTTCGGTAAGCCGAAAGAAATCCGGGCAGTTCGCGGGTGGTTGTCGAACGAACGGCTGAAGAAGGCGGGATTAGCTGCGCCAGAAGTTGTAGGTGATGCAGCGCTGCTTCTACCACGTCTTTACACACCTAACCGGAATCTTGAGCGTAGGTCATTGGGTATAATACCTCATTGCTATGAATGGAATGAGCCTTTTTATGAAGGTGCGAAGCAATGGGATGATGTTCGGGTAATTGACATCAGTGGTGGCATTGAAGA
>CAZISU010000151.1:0-9499 GCA_964541935.1 uncultured Planctomycetaceae bacterium
CACAGGCGGCTTTTGCGGCCGCTACTTGACGTAAACGCGGGAGACCGAAAATATGAAACGCGGCAGATGGGCAATCTTTACCTTCAATAGTCTTATCTCCTCATCTAAGCTTCTTTTGCTGTTTGCCATATTGGCCACAAATCAAGCGTTTACGCAAGCTCAGTCGCTTGAAGATCTTTCTCAAGCTGACCCTTCCCAAACGGCCGGAAAAGCTGTTGTTGCGGATGAGAAGGTCGACAAAACTGAAACGCCCGAGGATAATTCCGCTACGAACCAATCCGAGTCCCAAACAGTCGGCATGCCCTTGGCTCCCGGGATCATGGAGCTTTTGCGGGACGAGGTTGCCGGAGGTTTCAAGCGTCGTCGTATCGAGCCACAGTTCGGCCGATTTCGTCACTATGCGAGCGGCAAACTCAATGCCACATCCGGCCCGGTGGCCGCGTCCGAAATAACCGGCAACTGCTGCCTATCCTGGTACAACCGCCTTCTTCGCGACCCACTTACGGCCCCGGGCGAGGCAGAGGAATTCACCCGCAAGCTCCACACGGCCGTTCTCGACCATGGAATCGGCGACGAAATGCTGATGGCCGCCGTGAAACTCGACCTCGAAGCGCCTCTCGTAGCAACGCTGCCCGCACCGAAAACCCCCCAGGCCGCTCTCGACGTTGTCAAACAATCGTTAATCTCCGCGCAGGCTTCCTATGCTGCCGCACTTGCGCCGCTCACACGCTCTGAAGTTGCTGAACTGTCGCGCAGCCTCTATCCGATTCTCACGGAACAAAATCGGGTGGGGCACACGCTTTCCCGCCGAAGTATGGGGCGTAGATTGTGCGACCTGCTCGAAAAGACTGACCGAAGTGCCATGCAGGCCGCTGCACGCGCGTTGGTCCCGCTCACCGAGCCGGCGCTTCTCGATCAACTGGCAAAGCTGCCGGCCACGGGCGGCGGACAGATAGGCGGCGTGAACGGCACGGTCGTTCGGCGCATCAGCACACCCGCCGGCGATATCATTATCGGAGGCCCCGGGGATAACGCATATCGGCTAGATGCCATGGCAGGTGTCGCCGCCGTTATCGACTTGGGCGGAAACGATACATACAACGAGGGCACCTGCTCGATCCAACGTCCAGTCTTGGTGCTGATTGACCTTGCCGGCAACGACACCTATCAGGGCAACAAGCCCGGCATCCAGGGCGGGGCCGTGCTGGGGATTTCCATGCTTTTGGATCGCTCGGGCGACGACACATATCGGGCCAAGGATCTTGCCCAGGGCTCATGTCTGGGCGGGGCGGGCATTCTCGTCGACTATGCAGGTGACGACACGTACCATGGCGTTCGGCGTTTGCAAGGCCAGGCCATCGGCGGAGTTGGCATGTTGATCGACCGTGCGGGCAACGACGACTATCACGCCGCGATGTGGGCCCAAGGCTTCGGCGGGCCTATCGGCTTTGGGATGTTGGACGACGTCGATGGCGACGACCACTACTACGCGGGCGGACTATACCTTGACTCCTACGAAGAGACGCCCGGCTACGAGGGTTGGTCGCAGGGTATCGGTGCCGGTCTTCGGCAGGTATCAAACGGCGGCGTGGGCGTGATCCTCGACGGAGGAGGCGATGACGTCTATGAGTACGACTACCTCTCGCACGGCGGCGGATACTGGCTGGGACTGGGCTTTGCTCGCGACTTCGGCGGCAACGATCAGCGACTCGGCGCCACACGCAAGGCGTTCAACGGCGGCAATCGTTCGGAACGACGCTTCCAGCGTTTCAGCAACGGGTTCGGTTGCCACTATGCCCTGGGGTTTTGTTTCGACGACCAAGGCAACGACAGCTACAACGGCACGATCATGTGTTTGGGATTTGCCTGGGACGTGGCCGTGGGCGTGCTTTGCGATTTCGACGGCGACGACCAATATAACGGCACCCAAGGAAACGGAGCCCAAGCCGGACTGGGAATCATCTTCGATTACGGCGGCGACGATTACTACCGCGGCTACAAGCAAGGCCGTGCATCGTCGAGCATTTCTTACCACACGATGCCCGCTTGCGGAGGAAACTTCAGCTTTGTGATCGATTACGGCGGGAAGGATAAGTACGGCTGCGGGGCTCGCAACGACAGTTACAACCGCCGCAGCAGCAACGGCGGATTCCTTATCGACCGCCCCAAGCAAGACGAAATCGAGACCGATGAAACGGCTGAAACAAAACCGCAAGGCAAGGAAAAACGCTTTTAAGCCCACACTATAAATTAATAACGATAAAATTGCATGAAGCGATGGCTTCCTACGGAGAGGTATATAATGCGTCGTTCGATCAAGATTCTGCCGGCCTATTTAGTGCTTTCGGCAATACCATATATGCTTGGCGCAGTCGTGCTATCAGATGCCGACATGACAGCGGTAAACGTGGCTGAGCCTGGCCAGGTGGCCGTCGAACAGCCTGCCGACAAAATGCCCGACTCGCACGGTCCTGTGCTTGATTTGCCGACGGGCCCAATGCTGGTTAACCCAAATCCCTCGATCCTAGACCAGCCCATAAAAGAGTCTGACGAAAAGAACAAAAAAACTCCCGCAAAGAAACCGGTCGTTGACAAACCCACTGCCGATAAGCCGGCCGAAAAGAAAATAACACCTAAGAAGAAAGCCACGACCGAATCGGCCGACACAAAAAAATCAACCGCAAAGAAGACCGCAGAAAATAAATCGGCAAACAAATCGGCCAAAACCGAGCCCACGGCTCCACTGCCGCCCGCCGAACCGCCGAAACCGCTGAGTCCCGAAATGCAGGCTCTGCGGGACCACGTCCGCAAAACGCTCAACTACTACAGTAGCCAGCCGTTGAACACACGCGACAATACGGCGGCCCACATCCTGCAAGCCTGTCTGGCATTTGGATGCGACACAACGGTCAGGCAGGGCGGCGCAGCGGGCGAGCCCATTAACGGCTTCACTTGTTTATGCTGGAACTATCCCTGCGGTGGATATAATCTCTTAAAGCTCTCGGGCAATCACATCGCTGCCCAGATCGGCTACGGCTTGCAGTCGAACCCTTCGGAGTTTCTGGCCATTTTAGCACTAGCCCGCGTGCCCAAGGACTACCCCATCCGCGCTGACCAAACTGTTCGCACGGTTGCCGATCTGGTGGAGTCGGAAAAGCTGTCCTGCCGCGCCGGCAGCGATGTCTCATTCAAGCTGATCGGACTTTCTCGCTACCTTCCGCCCAACGCAACCTGGAAGAACGATCTGGGGCAAACCTGGTCTGTCGCCCGTCTCATCAAGCAAGAGTTGGACAATGTCGGACAGCCTGCCCCCAATGGCGGCACGCACCGTTTGCTGGCGTTGAGCTACGCGGTCGACCGTCGCGGCAAACAAGATCAGCCCATCGACGGCCAGTTCCGCCGCGCGAAGAAATACATCGACCAGTATCGAGACTATGCACTGGCCATGCAAAATCCCGACGGCAGTTGGCATCCGCAATTCTTCAAGTATCAAGGCCAAGGCGGATCGAACATAGGGCAAGTAAACTCAACCGGTCACATTCTAGCCTGGTTGGCGGTTAGCCTGCCCGACGAAAAGCTCGACGACGAACGTGTTGTTCGCTGCGTGGCTTTTCTCTCTAACCTTCTGCGGGGACGCCGCTACAACAGCCTGACCAAAACCAGCTCCCGCGACATTGCCGCTCGCATGAACGCCCTGTACGCGCTCTCGGTTTACGATACGCGCATGTTCAAACAGCACGACAAAGCTGAGGAAACCGACGAAGCTGAAGTGCCGGCAGGCGAAGAGAAGGTCTCTGGACGGGCGTCCAGTCGACGCTAGTCCAGGGGGGATAAGAAAATTTTGAGAATGATATTCTGGCATCCTTCCAGGCTTGCTGTTCGCGGGTAAGATCCGCCAGGATATCCCCAAAACCCCCAGGTGATGATGGCGGTTTTAAATGCGCCCGTAGTCAGCAAGGCAATCAAGATCCAACCGATACGTATTTCCCTCTAATTGCACCGGAGCGGAATGTGTACGTCTGTGCACCTGCCGAAAAAATATCATTATTTTCAGAAAGGAATTGACAAAGATCGTCGGTTTGGTGTCTAATGCGTGTATCTGAAACGGTCCAACAGGTATATTAGAGGTATTAACGACAAACATCAGAAAGACAATCTGTACGTGAACTCCTAGCGGGAACTGAGCAGAGGCAATAGTGGTATCGCGATGACGCTTAGGCTTGTCTATAAAATCGGTTCATTTCAACGAACCGGCTATTGCTCAAATTCTGAGGAGATTGATTATGCGAGTTCGTTCTTCCGTATCCGCTTTTTCGGGCTCTCGAAAGTCCGCTTTCACTCTGGTCGAACTGTTGGTGGTCATCGCTATCATCGGCATTCTCATCGCTCTTTTGCTCCCCGCAGTACAGGCCGCCCGCGAAGCCGCGCGACGCATGCAGTGTACAAACAATCTCAAGCAATGGGCACTGGGCATGCACATGTACCACGACACCGAAAGAATATTGCCTGTAGGGTCTATCGCGCCGCTGCCACCCGATTATAAATTTCCACCGCGAAAGACTTGGGTGATCTTCATGTGGCCATACATCGAGCAAACGCAACTTGCCGAGCGTGGCGATCCGGCCATTCCCTTTTATCTCCCACCTTATTCGGTACCTTACACACACGATGGTCTAACGGGACAACCCGTAGCGCTATATAGCTGCCCTAGCGACTCTGGTGCTGACCTGACTGGCTGCTACTATGCCCGTCGCCGTGGCAACTATGTGATCAATTGGGGTAACTGTCATTACGGACAAGTCAACGAGCCGGACAGTAAGGCCCCCTTCTCGCATGCCAAGGGCGATCGCTCCTATCCACGTATCAACAAGTTTCGGGACATCACCGACGGGCTCACAAGCACGTTGCTGATGTCGGAAACCTTGAAGGGAACCAGCGTCGAAGACGATGACTGGCGGGGCGACATCCTTAATGACGATGGTGTCTTCCGTTTCCACACTCTATTCACACCTAACACATCGGCCCCAGATGTCACAGGTCGATTTCATCCAAATGGTGACCCCTTGATGCCGGCTGTGGGCGGGGGCTCCAATGCTGAGATATCGGCCGCCCGCAGCCGCCACCCCGGTGGAGTTAATGCCGCCATGTGCGATGGCTCGATCCGGTTTGTTAGCAACTACGTTTCACTCAAACTCTGGATGGGGCAGGGCACGATGAACGGTTCCGAAGTTCTTAACACAGAAGATGAATAGGCTGTGAATATGCGGCATTTTGTAAAATTTCGGAAGTCGGCGTGGTTAGGTTGCTTCTTAGTCGCGATGGCACTGGCCGTGGGTTGCTCGAAAGGGCCGCCCATGGGCGAGGTGACGGGTACCATAACTGTCAATGGCGAGCTGGCCCCAGCCGGGGCCATTAGTTTCTTTCCCCTCGGCGGAAAGGGCGGCACTGCCGGAACATCAATCGAAGACGGGAAGTACACTGCGCAAGTGCCCGTTGGCAAGGTCAAAGTCGAGATTCGTGTCTCTAAGGTCGTGGGCAGAAAAAAACTCTACAACACGCCAAACTCTCCAATTCAGCCGATAATGCAAGAAGTATTGCCTGCGAAATACAACAATCAGACGGAGCTTGTGTTGGAAGTGCAGTCGGGCACGAACCAAAAAGACTACGACTTGAAGACGAACTGACCGCACACGAATTTCGTGTAACAAGAAAAACCGAACATCACAGCAATCAATCCGCCGATCAGCAAGACAACGCTACGGGGCTCGGGCACGGAGACGTCTTGGCCGCTTTGGCTTGCTTGCCAGTTCGCGGCCAATAGCGTGGCGTCGTCATCGTCGACACGCCCATCACCGTTAAAATCTCCTTCCGACCAAGATGCATTAGCGGTCTTCTGCCAGTTGGAAGCTAGCAAGCAAGCATCGTCGTCGTCGACCGTGCCATCATAGTTAGCGTCGCCTGCCATCGGCGGCGTGCCGATACTCCAGCGGTGCATGAGTTGCCGCTCGATTCGTTCGCGTTCGGCTGAGGACAACTCTCCCTCGAAGACGATCAGTTCGGCGATATCACCGTCAAAATAGTGGCGGTCGAGCACGAAGCGGCCAATCCGCAGACCAGACATTCCGCCGGAAAGCATATCGCCGCTGAAGACTTCCTCGCCATTGATGCGCAGCGTGTCCGTAGTGCCCGTAACATGTGATATGGAAGTGACGAACCACGCGTTGGCCCCAGGATCGGCAACGCCGGTAGAAATGTGGTTGGTCCAGGTGCTGGGCGATGTGAACTCACCGCCGCCGGCCTCAAGCATCTCGCTATCCGTATTGATAGTAAGCAACTGTCGTTGTTCGTCAAGGTCAGAGTCGTAGACGTAATTGACTCCCGTGGCACCGGCCGAACGCCGCCAGACGGCGAATACGGTGCCGGGAGCCGCCTCGCCCCACTCTTCAGCGGCGCCGATGATCTGGTCACTGCCATCCAAGGTGATTACCTGGCGCCCGTCGTTTCCGTTGGTGGTGATTTGTGGATTGCCGACAGACTCGATGTGCCTGGAACTCCCCGACTGATCCTGCCACCAGGCAAGCCGGTTTGCATCGTTGTTGTAAGACGTTACGCCCACGTCGGCCCGGTACCAAGCATAGGGCGTGGTCCCGTCGGGAAGCACGGGGCCGCCGGCAACAGGGCCGGGCCGATCAGGCTTCGAAATATCGCGGAATTTCAGCGAGTACAAATCGGCATCGCTCATGACGAAACGTAAACGGATGGGAGTGTCGGCCAACTGCCTGACGTCACCACTGCCATTCCATGTGACCATGCGCGAAAGCGTATCGCCGAAAATCTCGTCGGAGTCCGCCAACGAGTAACCGTTGATCGGATTACCATCGGCGTCTTGGATTTCGACATACACGCTGCCGGCCGCCGAGGTGGCAAAATTGAGTTCCAGTTCGCCGCCATCGAAAGTGAAAGGTTTGGTCACCATTTCACCACCGCTACGGGGCGAGTTGACCGAGACAAAACCGTCGATCCGCATCGTGTAGCGTCGCAGACGGCAAGTCTCGAACCACTGATCTTCGCCCGAATAAAACGTAAGCTCGTTGGGCGCGCCGGGCACATCCGACGGGGTTTCGATGATTCCCCAACTCTGATATCCGTCGCCGTAGGTCCAGTTGCCGTCCCTCTCGACGCCCGGCCGGATAAAGGCCTCGCCCCAGCGGTTGAAGGTCACGCCATCGCGACTGGTCATAAACAGCCCGTCGGTGATCGCCGTGCCGTAACGCTGGCTGAGATCGGACCTCGCATCTCGGGCTTCGTTGTCGGGAAGTTCTTCCATCGACGGCGACCAGCCACGTTCGGTATAACGGGTAGGAAAGCCGACGAACAGATGCGGCGCACGATAGTAAGGCTCGACCTGGTTCGTGTAGAGCTGTTCCGGCGGTGCCCCTGGATAATCTAGCCAAACGGGCTCGCTCCAGTCCACGAAATCCGCAGACGTGGCCGTCATGATGTCGCGACGACCATCGCGGAAATGGCGAAAATAGGTCCGATATTCGCCGCGGGTTTCGTCCCAAAACGCCAAGTTCTGGGAGTCGAATGCATAGTTGTTGAACATCGGCTCGCTCCCCAACCGCGACCAGTTGACGCCGTCGGCCGATTTGAACGCGATCAGGCTGGAGTCCGGATACCCGGCCGCAACGGCCTTATATTTGGCGTCCGCCGCGCAGTTCGGGTTGGGGTCCTTAAAGGGAGTGAAATCGTGCGCGCCCACACCGGCCCAAACAATGTTATTGGCCGTGGAACCTTCGTGCTCGAACAGGCCCAGATTCGGTTTGGTCCAATTGATACCGTCGGTGCTCTCGGCATAGCCGGTGTAGAGCGGATGCGTGGGCACGTTCTCCGCACCCGTGACGGGCTGTTGTTGACAGGTATAATACATCCGTAGTCGGTCGGTGTCCTTCAGGATCGTATAGTACGTGCAGCCGCTGCCCTCCCAGGGATTTTCGTGCGTGAGCACCACTTCACGTTTCGTCGGCTCGTGCATTTCCAGCCTGGCACCGCCCCCGAACTGGTCGATAAGATAATTGTCGACCATTAACTCGCGGCGTGAGCCGATATCCAATGTCGCCGCCCAGGAAGCCGTTGTCATGCCCGTCAAAAGCAGACCCAAACATAAAATGCATAACCTTCTCATGGTGTTCCTCTTTGTGCTATTTTTTAAATCTGAACGAATAAAGGTCTGCATCGCTCATTACAAGTCGCAGTCGCACGGGTTTGCCGGCCAGACTGGAGACGTCGGTTTTGCCTTTCCAGGTGGCCGCCCGAGCCAAGGTGTCGCCAAAGGTTTCGTCGGCGTCGGCCAAGGTGAAGCCTTTGATGGGCTTGCCTGCGGCATCTTGGATTTCAACGCGAATGCTGCCGGCGGCCGAACTAGAAAAATTCATTTCCAACTCCTTGCCGTCGAACAGCAACGGCTTGGTCGTGAAGCCGCCGCCACTACGCGGTGCGTTGACCGAAACGAATCCGTCGATGCGGATCGTGTAGCGGCGCAATTGGTGATCGGGCCGCCAGGCGTTTTCGTCGACGTAGAAGGAAAGCTCGTTCTCCGCGCCGGGCCGGTCGGATGGCGTTTCGAAGAGGCCCATACACTGATAGTTATCGCCATACGCCCAATTGCCGTCACGTTGCGGACCGGGCCGGATGAAGGCCTCGCCCCAGCGGTGAAAGTTGAGCCCGTCGCGGCTGCTCATGAAGGTACCGTCGGTAACGGCCGTGCCATGGCGAAGGCTTTGCTTGGAACGAATTTTACGATGTTTGAGGTCGGGCAGATGGTTGTGTGACGGCAACCACTTTCGTTCGACGTAGCGGGTGGGAAAGCCGACAAATATCTGCGGCGCGCGATAGTAGCGTGAAATCACGTTGATGTAGAACTCTTCGGGCGGGTAGCCTGTGTACTGGAGGGGCTGGGGCGCGGTCCAGTTGACAAAATCCTTCGAAGTAGCGAACAGTATTCCCCGCAGCCCATTGACCCCGTTGCGAAAGTAACAGCGGTATTGGTTCTCGACGGGGTCCCAAAAGGCCTGGTTCTGGCTGTCGAAGGCATAACCGATGATAATCGGCTTCTCTTGCAGCTTCTTCCAGTGGATGCCATCGGGTGATTTGAAGGCGCGGAGTTTTTGCCCGCCACTGCTGTAATCGAATCCAACGGCCTTGTACTTGGCATCCGGTTTGCAATCGGGGTTGGTGTCTTTGAAGGGGGTAAAGTCATGGGCTTCTGGACCAACCCAAATGATGTTGTTTTTCTTCGAGCCATTGTGCTGGAATAGCCCCAACTCGGGACGCTTCCAGTGGATGCCGTCGGTGCTCTCGGCATAGCAGGCGTACATTTCGTGCCCGGGCGCGTCTTGGGGTATAGACTTCACCTGGTACGACAAATAGTACATGCGATAGAGATCGCCGTCCTTGAAGGCCGTGTAGTAGGAGCCGTTGTTTCCGCTCCAGGGCCGGT
>CAZISU010000152.1:0-9487 GCA_964541935.1 uncultured Planctomycetaceae bacterium
GCCGACAGGGACTAACTGCCCCGTCGCCGCTGTTTGCCAAGATTAGCTTGAGGGGGAATATGTTGGCGAAGCAAACGTGAGTTTGTCGATTAAATGGATGCTATCGGTTGGGGCAACTGGCTTCCTTTTGCAAGTTGGTGATAGACAGAGTTCGGAATCCCTGTTACGCTCAGCAGTGCGATTAGTCGCCTAGCTTGCCTCAACCATCATTGTTCCTCCTTTTCGGAGAATTCGCAGATGGAACTCCCTTCGCGCCAACGGGGCGATAAGCAGCTACGTCCAGGTGAAATGGTAGATCTACGGATGCGGCTACGCAATCTGGCACCCAAGAATGACTTGAGCAGCGTAATCGCGTGTGCCTTCGATCATCGTACAAGGATTCTGCCGTTCATCGGCTGCGATTTGAGAATGGTCCCGGCCGGCGTGCGAGCAATTGGTTCAGCAATGGCTGATGTGGGATTTTCGAAGACGCGCATCGTGCTGCAGCAATGGAACAAGAACTTCCGACCGTTGCAGATGCGAATCGATGGCCGCATGCCCGACCTCTTCATGGTGTCGTCCATGTTGCTGCACTCGGCCGAGTGCGTCCGCCTGATCGAGGATGCCTGTCAGATCGACCCCAAGCAGCGACCGTTGATCATCGTCGGCGGTCCGCGCGTGATCTACGAGCCGTGGAAAGTTTTTAGCGACGATCCCCAGAAACCGTACAGCGCCGACGTGGCGGTCACGGGTGAGGAGTTCGTGCTGCTGAGTTTGCTGGAAGTTCTGCTGTCGATGCGCGGCGGCGGGGAATCTCTGCGCTCGACATTTATGAGAGCCCGTGATAGCGGTGCGTTGGACGAAATACCAGGGCTGGTCTACAGCCGTTCTGCGACAGACGACGGTCCCATCGAAGAGCTGGTCGACACGGGAATCCAGCGTCTGTTGGGCGACCTCGATGAATTGCCACATCCGGTTCTCGGCTATCAGCTCTTAGAGTCACCCAGCAACAAATCGACACTGGGCCCCCAGGCCCTGCCTGCGCGTCGCGTTCGCAAGCACTGCGTGGCCTCGAGTATCGTTTTGACCACGGGTTGCAAGTTCCGCTGTTCATACTGTCCGATTCCGGCCTACAACCAACGCCAATATCGTGCCAAGAGCGGCCGGCGCGTGGCCGACGAGATGCAGCAGATCGCGAGCACATACGGTATCAGCTATTTTTTCGGCACGGACGACAATTTCTTCAACGAGCCGAAGCGCGCGCTCGAGATTGCCGAGTCATTGGCACGCAAAGTAAGAACCGGCAAACGGCCGTACTGCAAAATCCGCTGGGGCACTGAAGCAACTATCCACGACACCATCCGCATGAAAGAGCACCTGCCGGTCATGCGCGAATCGGGCTTGCAGGCGTTGTGGCTGGGTGTGGAAGACATCTCGGGATCTCTGGTGAATAAAGGGCAGAACGAAGATCAGACCCTGCGTGCGTTCCGCATGTTGCGTGATAACGGCATCCACCCCGTGCCGATGATGATGCACCATGACTCGCAACCTTTGGTGACCTGGAAGGACAACCGCGGACTTCTCAACCAATTGAAAAGTCTGCGCAAGGCCGGAGCGATGTACACGCAGGTGCTAATGCTGACTCCCTCGCCGGGTTCGAAGTGGTATGAAGATACATATACGTCTGGAGTTGCCATCGAGAAGGTCAACGGAGTAGCGGTTGAATCGCACATCACGGATGGGGGCTACGTGATTGCCTCGAAGCTGGCACGACCTTGGCGCAAGCAGTTGAATCTGCTGGCGGCGTACACATATTTTTTCAACCCCATTCGCCTGCTCGCCGCGCTCGTTCGTTCGAAGTCGGCCATTCCGCTGGCGGATGCCGAGACTCGACCGCCCGCAGAAGTTCAGCGCTATTCTCGTTGGAAAAAGGCCCGTCGCTGGATTTTCCGCAAGGCTCGCGCGCGATTGTTAGATGCCGGAGTGCAGGCATTCGGCATGTACGGGCTGTTTCACACCTATCGCCGCACGCTGGGCTGGGCATGGCATCTCTCACGTGGCAAAATCGAACGCTATTCGCAAGCGCCCACGAGCCGAATCCCTATGCGCGCCCCTCAGGGCGGCCCGGCCAGCCACGCACTTCCCGGCACGCCACTTGCAGAGCAATTGCCCGTCTCGCCCGATGGGCTCGACCGGTCTGAGAAAAGGGAAGTCGCGTAAGCAACCTACTTTTGTTTCTGGACACAGATCCATTCCAACAGTTTGGGCTCGTTGAATGTCGGGGTCCAGGAATTGTGGCCGACGCCGGGATATTCGGTGTATTTGGGCTGTCCGCCGGCTTGCTTGATGGCGGCGATCATGTCGCGCGAACGGGCGACTTTAACCACGCCGTCACTTGCGCCGTGAAAAACCCAAATGGGCATCGCGGCGATTCGCTGGCAGTGTTCCTCGTCGCCGCCGCCACAGATAGGCACCGCCGCGGCGAAACGCTGGGGCTGGCGTTGGATCAAATCCCAGGTCCCGAAACTGCCCATGGAAAGGCCCATGATGTAGAGCCTGTGGGAATCGATGGGGTATGTCTTCTGAACTTCATCGATCAACCCCAAAAGCAATTGCATCGGCTGCGAGGGCTTTTCTGTCAAGCCATGGTTCTTATCCTCCCAGTGACGCCCGGCCCACACCATCTTATCCGGACACTGCGGCGCGAGCACAAAACACCCATGCTCGGCCGCCGCCCGACGCAAGAGCGGCTTACCGTGCACAAGCTGACGGTTGTTATCCGTGCCGCGCTCCCCTGCCCCGTGCAGGAAGATCAACAGCGGATACGGGCCTTTCGATTCGTCGTAGCCGGCCGGTTTCAGCAACCGATACGGCAAAGTCTTGCCGTCCGCGTCGGTATACTTGCAGACCTGAAAATCGGCATCAGACTTTTTGCCAGCGTCGACCGGTTTCGGTGCGGCTGAAAAGGCAGTCTGAGCGAATAGTACAAGCAAAAGCAGCGCGGCGGGTAGTTTATATTTCATGATCGTCTTTCAAGCTAATTTGAGCATCTTCCAAATACATATTTAGCAGCCCCTCAATTACATCATTGTGGAACAAAATCGGGAACATTACAACAGTCACTTGAAAAGTCCCCCAAACACATCATGTTGCTTGCCGATTCTTATTCAAAAGTGTATGCTGAATCTTGACAAGTTTGCGTACATCTCCCCAAAAGGCTCCGCATGCAATTTCGTCTGCGAACAATTTTCCTGCTCTTCGTTGTAGTCTGGTCATCGATGGCTGCCTTCGGCCCGTGGGGAATTGCGGTTGCGGCATATTTCATTGCCCTGATCACATGCATCCGGGTCGCATACCTTCGCTCAAGCCCTGGGGCATTTTTCATAGTGGTCATCCTCGTTTCCTTTGCCATCTGGCTTTGTACTCTTCCTTCGCAAACAAACTACTACTCAAACATGCTGTTTCTTAGGGATGCTTGCAAATATAACATCCGAGATCTCGGGTTTGCCCTGCATAACTTTCACGACTCGAGGGGGCATTTCCCACTGGCCTACAGCAAGGACGCCGAAGGGCGATCGATGCATAGTTGGCGTATAAGGACCCTGCCATACCTGGAGCAAAGCAATATTTCCAAGGCCTACGACTTTAGAGAGCCGTGGGACAGTCCGAAAAACAGAAAACTGGCAAATCCAATTCGCGCATTAATGTGTCCTGATGCAATCCGTGGACTGGCAGACGCGGAATTGCCATGCACGACACATTATCTGGCAATCACCGGCCCCGGCACAATGTGGGAGAAGAAAACGAACAAGCATGGATATCCAATAGGACACAGCAAGGACTTCACAGACGATCCCAGCACTACAATACTACTTGTGGAAAACGTCACCTCAGATGTTCCGTGGATGGAACCACGCGACTTGACTATCGATGAGGTGCTGGCCGACGAAGATGGAGTCGCAAACGCCATCACCAGCTACCACAATTCTGACGATGGTTACTTCTTAAGAGGCAGACAATCCGGTGGACACGTTCTCATGGCTGACAGATCGGTGCATTTTCTGTCGGGGAGAATTTCTAGAGAGGACCTAAAGGCTCTTCTGACAACCGACGGTGGTGAAACAATCTCGCTGGATAATCTCAACTGCTATTCGGAAAAGCCATTTTTAGAACGTTATGTTTGGGCCCACGTTATCGGTTTTCCACTCTTCTGGCTTTCGCTCATACTCCTCGTAATGAACACAAAAATCACCGCTAAAAAACGAGCTAAGTGGGGAATACGCGTACCCCAGAAAACCGTAAATTAACATGTACTTCGTGCGTCCTTGCCACACCCTACACAAGAAAAACAAAGGGAGGTGACTTGCTGGGAAAAGTCACCTCCCTCGATGATTAAGTTCAATTGTCAACCGTCGGGTGTTAGTTCCACCACCAGTTATCGTTGGCCGGGGCCGAGGCCTTTCGCAGGGGGGCGAGTTTTTTACTCTCCTGGACTTTGTCGATAGCCGCCCAAGAGTTGATGTCGACACCGCCCGAGGTGCTGATCAGCCAGTTGGGGCCCTTTTTAATCGCGCTGACTTTGGAGTCGACCTGCCGAGGGGCGTTGAATTGGTCGATGGGCGTTTCCGTGGGATCCATCAGCGTTGTCATGTCGACGCCGGCCTTGCGGGCCAAGTCTTCCTTGGCGATCAGGGCACCGACCACGGCCAGGCTCATGCAGTTCTGCAACTCGGCGAAGATCGGATCGGCCGCGGCCAGTTCGCTGTACTTATCGGTCATGTTGTCGGCCCATTTTTGAGCTAGCGGGCTGGCTTTGCCCGAGTGCTTCTTCTCGCCCGTAGAGCTGAGGAAATCGGCCTCGGTCATGGCTTTTACCGACGTGCCGCCAAGTTGCCAGGCCAAGCCAGACGGATCGCGCGAAGCGGTCTCGTATTGCGGCTCCATCCACCAACGCGGCAACATGTTTTTGACCTTGGTGTTTTTCGTCAGCATCATGTGCAGAAAACTGGGCAAGCCGGCAATCGGCGCGGGCTCGAAGTTCATGGCCAGCCGCTTCATGCGGAAGTCGGCCGCAATCATAACGCGGGCAAAGTGACTGGTGGGCGGAACGACCGTGACCGTGATCTTTTGCGGACCCAAGACCTGCTCAATGCGAGAAAACGCCTCTCTAGGGTTGCCAAGCGTGTTCGAGTTGCGGTAGTTGCGTTGCAACTGCTTCATGTGGTGTCGCAAACGCGTAAGACCTTCGGCCGAGGGATCGATCGAACAGGAGATGGCGCTGCGTTGGGCCTCGCGGGCGGTCCGCATGGCGACCAGCAGATCGTCGAACAGCAAGACCGGTCGCCCGGACTCGATGCCCACAACGGCTCCCTTGTCGTCGACGCGCCAACCCTCGCCCGGGCCTGCCAGAACGATGTCTTGTTTGTCGGGATAGACGAACACGTAGCTAATCTCTTGCAAGCCGGCCAGATAGCGAATCTCGTCGGAAAGCTGCTGGCCGCTTTCGCGGCTGTCTTCGATGGCCTTGGCGAGACGTCGCAGCGAAACCTTGCGCAACTTGGTGGCCTGCTTCAAATCGCCGGGCAGCGACTTTGCGTTCTCGCTCAACAGCCGCCGAAGCGCGCCGGTCTGGTCCACGCTGGCGTTATTCAATACGCCATTGGCGTCGATCGTGACACCGCCGACAGCCGATCGGTTAAAGTTTTGTGCCGAAGCGGTGTGACAAAACGAAATCAACAATGCCAAGACAAGCGAGTACATCGCTGCTGAGCGAATTACTCGTTTGACGGGAAAGCCACAAGATGGCATAACACTACTCCTTTGGGTATTTAGGCTATAGCCGGTTGCGGCGAGCGCCTGTTCTCTGGTCCAATATTTATCCGCACTATAACATCCTATAATCCTAACCCCTGACGATCGATTCTGCAAGAAAATCTCCCTTGCCCCCCCAACTTATCCCAATCTTCCCAAAGCCGCAAGGAAGCAAGACGATAGGCCCAGAGACTGCGAAACTAGAAAATGTGGGGAAAAAGCTCGTTTGAGGGCTGGATTTAGGCTCTGTGAGAGCATTGCCCTCCCAAATCTTCGGCTCTGCGGGGACATCACCGTCACGATTTACGGCTCAGCCGGACCATCATCGTCCCGATTTATGACCCGCATATTACTGGAAACTCCTTGTCGAACATACCTATGTCTTAGTAAGTTAGAGTGTAGACTCATCAAATAAGTTTTTCTCGACCGAAAACTCAATGGAACGGGAAAAACTCCGGCTGGCCAGCACCTCAGAGGGGGTCGCCTGTCGATGGCGGGTATTTTCTCAACTGGAGTAGCTAACAACTGGAGTAGCGAAACCGTGTCGCAACTGGCGTATTTGGTAATCCGAGACGGCCTGAAATGGACCGACGTCTTCCGACTCGTACCCGGCGAGTCGGTAACGCTGGGCCGCGCGGCTACCAACCAGATTGTCATCAAAGACGACCGCTGCAGCCGCAGCCACGCCGAAATCTTCATCTCGGCGGGGCAATGGATTTTACGCGACCTGGACAGCCGCAACGGCACGGTTGTGGGCGACTCGCGCATACATGACGACTGGACCCTGCACCCGGGCGATGTGATCCGCGTGGGCCGCTCGCAGTTGGTTTTCGTACATCATCTGACCGAGGCCTTCAACGACCCGCCCACCGCGCCCCGCCCCGCGTCGGATTTGTCGGTCGAAAGCGACCCCGAATCGGTGCTCGACGCCGTCAATCCGGACTCGGGCTTACTGTCGCCATATCAGCCCACGACAATCACGCACCGTCGTGGTCAAACAAAAATTCTCGAGGCCGCCGAGGCCGAGGACCAGATTAGCGGCGTATCGAGCATCGGCAAGGCAGCCGCCAAACTTTGTCGCCTGGCCTTCGAACTAGCCAAGGCCCCGGATCTGGTCACGATGGTCGACTTGGCGTTGGCTGGACTTTTTGAAGGCACCGAGACCGATACCGGCGCCTTGTTGCTTTTGACTCGCGACGAGCAAGGCAAAACCAGCGGGACCGACCTGGAAATAATCGCCTCGCGGAGCACGGCCGAACAACGCTATCACCGCATCTCGCATTTCCTGGCCACAACTGTTATACGCGAGGGCGAGGCGGTCCTGGCGCGAAACGTGATGGGCGACAGCGCCCTGGCCAGCCGCGACAGCAAGGGCGAAATACACTCCACCAGCGTGATCTGCGCGCCGGTTCGCCACGGGCAAGAAGTGCTGGGACTGCTGCACATCTACTCGACAAATTCAGACAAAGTGCCCACGCCCGACGACCTGGAGTTCACCCTGGCCGTGGCCGACACTGTGGCCGTGGCCCTGAGCAATCTCAATCGCCGCCAGGAACTGGCCGAAAATCTGACCCAGGTTCGCGACGAAAACCTGCAACTCCGCGAACGTCTGGGCGTACAGAGCGAAATCATCGGCACCAGCCCCGTGATTCGTGAAATTACCGAGGAAATCTCCCGCGCGGCCGCCACGAACGCCACCGTTCTCATCCGTGGCGAAAGCGGAGTGGGCAAGGAACTGGTCGCACGCGCCGTCCACTTCTCCAGTCCCAGGCACAAAAACACATTCGTGTGCCTCAACTGCGCCGCGCTGAGCGAAGACCTTTTGGCCAGCGAACTGTTCGGTCACGAACGCGGAGCCTTTACCGGCGCCACCGAGCGCAAGGTGGGCAAGTTCGAAGCCGCCGACAAGGGCACGCTCATGCTCGACGAAATCGGCGAAATGAGCCCGAGTATTCAGGCCAAGTTCCTGCGCGTTATCGAGGGCCATCCCTTCGAACGCGTGGGCGGAAACAAACCCGTCAAAGTCGATGTGCGCGTCATCGCCGCCACCAACCGCGACCTGGAACAGGACGTGGCCGACGGGCTCTTCCGCCGCGACCTTTTCTTCCGCTTGCGAGTGCTGGAAATCATGGTCCCCGGCCTGCGAAAACGGCTCGAGGACATACCCGAGTTGGCACATTATTTCCTGGAAAAATTCGTCGGCGAAACCGGGCGAAAAATCGAAGGCTACACCGACAACGCCATGAGCCAACTCTTGAATTACCGCTGGCCGGGAAACGTGCGCGAGTTGAAAAACGTCGTCGAACGGGCCGTGGTTCTCTGCCGCGGGCATAGAATCGACAGCTCGGACCTGCTGCTCTCCAAACTGGCCACCTCGGGCGACACGGGCCAAATCGACCCCAACGACAAAGAGTTCCACCCCCTCTCACTCAACGACATCGAACGCGACCACATCCAGGCCACACTCGAATTCACCCAGTGGAACAAAAGCCGAGCAGCCAATTTTCTGGGCATCGAACGCTCGACCTTAGATCGCAAGATCCGACGCTATGAGTTGGCGAACGACTCTCGCAAGTAGGCCGGGTTACAACCCGGCTTTTGCGTCAATTACCGGTATCTCAATACAGAACCGGCAGAACCGCCAACCACGCCCATCGCTGCGCTCTGAGCGTGCCACACTTACGGTTTCAAAAAAATCTCCACAAATTCTCCACGTCGCCCTTGACGCGCCTACAGATGTCGGTATACTTACACCTGTAGGCACTAGACCAAAGGAGGTGCCCCATGGCTAAATCGGAACTGCCCCCCCTCTCCGAGGCCCAGTTGGAGATCATGAACATCGTCTGGGACCAGGGCAAGGCGACCGTGGGCCAAGTCTGGAAGATTCTGGGCAAGCGTCGCTCGCTGTCGCGCAATACGGTCTCGACGATGGTTACGCGGCTGGAAGAAAAGGGCTGGCTGCGGCATCGGGTCGTGGGCGGGACTTTTCTGTATGCGGCCACGCACGAGCGCGAAAAAGTCTTGCCGCGGATTGTCAATCGACTAGTGGACGCGGCGTTTCAGGGCTCGGCCGCAGGGCTGGTGCTCACGCTGCTCGAAGGCGGACGTCTCTCGGCCGATGAGGTCGAACGCATCAAGGCCATGCTTGAAAAGACGGAAACCGAAATGCGGGAGGGCAAAAAATGAGCGTACTTTTGCGGATGTGTCCCGGCGATGGTTGCGGATTGCTGGTCGCCAATGTGCTCGTGCAAGTGACGGTGGTCACCTTAGCGGCCCTGCTCTTGGCGCGGCTGGGCAGCCGCTGGAACGCGGCCGTGCGGCACAGTATCTATGTGGTTGCGATTACCTGCGTGCTGGTGAGCCCGCTGCTGACGCTGCTGATGCAAGAGAGCGGGATTTCGTTCGTGTCGCTACGACCTGCGGAGCCAGACGTGGCGGCTGAGCCTGCCAAGCCCGCGGCAATTCCAGTAGCACACGTTGTGGAATCCGGCCCTATCGAGGTGTCAACTCCGGCGTTGGCGCAAACTCCGCTTGCGGAAAACCTCGCACATCTACAAATAGAGGCAGAGAATCCGGGGCAAGTTGCACTGAGCGGAAACACGCCGCCGCTTTCCCTGCCGGATATGCTGCGGGCCATCGCGGCGGTGGCACTCAACGCCGTTAACCCTTTTGCCTTTTAACAAAAAAATGATCTTGA
>CAZISU010000153.1:0-9483 GCA_964541935.1 uncultured Planctomycetaceae bacterium
CTTTTCCGAGTGGAATAAGGGCGAGTTGGATAGCTATCTGATCGAGATCACGCGCGACATCTTCAGCGTCAAGGACGAAGAGACCGGCAAGTACATGGTCGATTTGATCATGGACACGGCCGGCGCCAAGGGCACGGGCAAGTGGATGAGCCAGTTGGCCTTGGACTTGGGCGTACCCAGTACGCTTGTGACGCAGGCCGTCTATGCCCGTTCGCTTTCGTTCATGAAAGACGCACGCGTCCGCGCTTCGAAGGTTTTGGACGGGCCGTCGGGCACCTGCTCGGGCGACCGTAAGGATTTCATCGAAAAGATCCGCAAGGCTTTGTATGCCTCGAAGATTTGCAGCTACGCCCAGGGCTACGTGCAAATGCAAGCGGCGGCCGTGGAGCACAATTGGGAGCTTCAGTTCGGGCCCATCGCTCTGCTGTGGCGTGGCGGCTGCATAATTCGTGCGGTCTTCCTGCAACATATCAAAGACGCCTTCGACGCCGATCCCAAGTTGGAAAACCTGCTTCTGGCCCCGTATTTCAAGGGCATTGTGGAAGACGCCCAGGATGCCTGGCGCGAGGTTGTGGTTACGGCCACGGAACTTGGCATCCCCGTGCCGGCCTTCGCCGCCGCCTTGGCCTACTACGACAGCTACCGCAGCGAGTGCCTGCCGGCCAACCTGCTGCAAGCCCAGCGCGACTACTTCGGCGCCCACACGTATAACCGCACCGACAAAGAAGGTACGTTCCACACCGAGTGGATTCAAGATCGTCGCGAACCTAAGTAGTGCGAAACCCGATAAGAACAACAATAACGGCCAAGTGCCAAAGAGAATAAAATGTCAACACAATATCTTACTGAAATGTTCGGTCTCGGCGGTCAGGTGGCCGTGGTGATCGGCGGGGCCGGAGTGCTGGGCGGAGCGCTTTGCGCTGGGCTGGCGCAGGCTGGTGCCCACGTGCTGGTGGCCGACGTCACTGAAGACGGTTGCAAAACGCGTGTCGCGGAGTTGGAAAAGCTGGGCGGCAAGGCGAGCTATGCCGTGATCGATGTCACCAAGCGTGAATCGATCGAGGCCGTTTTGGAAGAAGCCAAGAAGCCGACCGGCCGCTGCGACATTCTGGTCAACTGCGCCGGTGTGAACAACGGCACCGATTTCCTCGATCATACGGAAGAGTGGTGGGATCGCGTCATTGAGATCAACCTCAAGGGCACGTTTTTGTCCTGCCAAGTTTTCGGTCAACATATGGTCGACAATGCCTCGGGTGCGATCGTTAACATCGGCAGCGTGACCTCGCATCTGCCGCTCTCGCGGGTGTTCGGCTATTCGGCCTCGAAGGCCGCCGTGCTGAACCTGACTCGCAACATTGCCGACGATTTCGGCACCAAGGGCGTGCGTGTGAACTGCATTTGTCCCGGGTTCTTCCCGGCCGAACAGAACCGCAAGCTGTTGGACCAGAAACGCATCGACAGCATCATGCACGGCACGCCCATGCGACGCTTCGGCGAGCCGGAGGAACTGATCGGCGCGCTGTTGCTGCTGGTTTCGCCCGTGGGCGGGCAGTTCATCACCGGCACGCATATTAACGTCGATGGCGGGTTTACCGCGTCGTGGTTTTAGAGCTATGAGACGTGAGATGGGTAGCCCCGATAGCTTGTCTATCGGGGTGCCGCAGGCACAGGAGGGGATTACGGCGAGCTAAAACGCCTCTTGCGGCTATGCCGCACTGATAGGCAAGCTATCAGTGCTACCCGTTTGGTAAAAACCGGATGAACAACAAAGCGTTCTACCTCGACAACTTACGCATCGATTGCCCGATCACTCAGGCGGCCTTGAGCGGCCTGAGCGATTGGCCGATGCGGCTTCTGGCACACCGCCTGGGCGCGGGCTACTCAGTCTGCGAAGTATTGCTCGACCGCTTCGTGGTGCAGATTTCCAGCAGCAAAAAAGCCAAGCGTTTCATCCACGTCGGCGACGAGGACCACCCCTGCGGGGCGCAACTGATGGGCAACGCGCCCGAACAGTTCGCCCCGGCCGCGTTGAAACTGGTCGAAACGGGTTTCGATTGCATCGACATAAACTTCGGCTGTCCGGTCAAAAAAGTGCTAGGCCGACAGCGCGGCGGGTTCTTGTTGTCGCAGCCCGCCACTGCATTGGAAATCGTGGCCCATGTCCGCGACGTCGTGCCGGCCGAGATCCCCGTCACCGTAAAAATGCGTCGCGGTATTGATCTAGACAACCAGAGCCGCGACCAGTTCTACGAAATTTTCGACGGCGCCTTCGCGTTAGGCGCGGCCGGGATTACAGTGCACGGCCGCACCGTCAAGCAGGGCTACCGCGGCCCAAGCTGCTGGGACTTCTTGCGCGAGGTCAAGCAACACGCGGGCAGTCGCATTGTACTCGGCAGCGGCGATCTGTTCACGCCCCAGTCGTGCATCGCCATGATGAGCCAAACCGGCGTCGACGGCGTCACCATCGCCCGCGGCGCCATCGGCAACCCCTGGATCTTCCAACAAGCCCGCGCCCTATTAGAAGGCAACCCGCTCCCGCCACCACCCAGTGTACATGAACAACGCGACGTCATCGCCGAACACTACCGGCTGTGCGAAGAGACCTACGGCCCCAAGCGTTGCGGCCGTCAGATGCGCAAATTCGGCATAAAATACTCCCGCCTGCACCCCCTCAGCGAAGAAGTCCGCGCCGCCTTCGTGGCCGTAACGCAACCGGAAGAATGGCGCACCGCCTTGGAAGAACACTACGCAACGGACGGGCCGGGGCGTTATCCGGACATGATTGATGATAGCTATGGCGGGTCGGAGTGAAGCTATTAACTAGCCACAGATGAACACGGATAAACACAGATCAATAAATAGTAAGCTGCCGAAGTTGTGGAGCGATACCTGGATCTCTTTTGCCAAGCCGGAGCCGTTGTGCAGCACGGGCTGACAAGCAGCCCGGCACCCGTGCGTGCTGTGTTGCTATTCGCTCTGAGGAATTATATCTTTGTGCTCAACACAGTCTTTTCGTGCTACGTCTTTGAACTT
Organism: uncultured Planctomycetaceae bacterium; assembly: GCA_964541935.1. Classification (GTDB taxonomy): domain Bacteria; phylum Planctomycetota; class Planctomycetia; order Pirellulales; family Thermoguttaceae; genus JAFGTN01. Next base: position 3,034 of record CAZISU010000153.1, read on the forward strand.
TTCCGCAGTCTGAGTGGCAAGACCTCGGAGATCTTTGTTCTCTCCCTTATCTTGGATGATTTTCATCAGAACCGGTGTGATTTGCTCCGTTTCTGAACCCCAACAAGATGGAGCATATGTAGACCGCATGCTGCCTAATCTATTTATTGCATAGGCCCGTATTTCAAAGTCTTCATCCTTCTTCTGTATAACCTCAAGGAGTATCGGAACAACTCGCTTGAATTTTGAGCACATCACCCCCAAAGCTCGACAGACGCCTTTGCGAACAATTGCATTTTCTTCTTGATCCATCAAGACATTTTTTAGTGTGGGAATGGTTTGCTCTGGCTTGAATTGCATCAAGCCCAATGCAATACTTGCACCAGCACGGGCAAATATATTTTCATCTTTGTTCGTCAAGATCTTCAAAAGCACGGGGATGGTGTGCTTAGCCTGTATCCCTCTATTGCCGAGAGCAACACCAGCACAATATCGAACAAACTCGTCATCCTCGTTATCGGTGATTATTTTTGTAATGGCTGAGATGGTTTTTTGGGGACTTGATTTCATGCATCCCAAAGCGTTGACAGCCGTGTTGCGTACTTCCGTGCTTTTATTCTTATCCTCTGCAGTTACAATTAAAACTGCTGCGCCTTCGGAACCCATCGCAAACAAGGCCCAATTAGCATGCATTCTGAAGGTTTCGTCATTATCCTGCATTGCTTCTAGCAATGAGGGAATCGCTTCCTTTGCTTTCGGCCCCATTTTTCTCAGTGCATCCAATGCCTGCCATCGGATAAATTGATTCTTGTTATTCAGATGATCTAGGCACTGCTGCACCGAGGTGCTATTTTGATTTGGTATCGTTTCCTCCGCTTCTACTATCATTTGCCCTGACGTGGCCTGAGCTAGTGATATAACTTGCGGTTCTTTAGCACTCACCTCCTCAAAACACTGCTGAAACGTCTTGTCTTGGGGGCGTTGCTGTGGCTCATGGCCGAATAAACTCAATTGCTGAGAAGATAACGTCGCCAACAGAATGACATGGAGCAAGCTAGCTTTGATTACTGCTTTCACGATCTGATATTCCTTTTCGGAGGCACGAGAAAGGGGGGAGAAATCTGCTATCTGAATAACAGAGTGATATGATCTGTTGTGTTGCTATTCGCTCCGTAGTTTCTAATATTGGCGATCTGCTAGATTCGTGCGAAGCATTTCTGCAAATATTAAATTGGCGCCTCGACATCCGGCTCACCACGCCTTTCCAACGCCGCGTCGATCTGTGCCAACTGCTCACCCGTCAACTTCCATCCCGCCGCCCCTGCCGTCTCTTGAATCTGCTCCGGCCGTTTCGCTCCACACAGAGCACTAGTTATTCCCGGCTGGTTGATCGTCCAGTTGATCACCAGTTCGGCCACAGTATGCCCGGCGGCGTCGGCGATTTGGCGGAGGTCGTCCATGAGGGCTAGGTTCTTTTCCCACTCTTCGCCGTGGAACATGCGGTACTTGCGACGGCTGTCGCTTTCGGCGAAAACCGTGTCGCGGGTCATGCGGCCAGCCAGGAGGCCTTTTAGCAACGGCCAGTAGACTAGCACGGCGACGTTGTGCTCGCGGCACCAGGGCAAGGTGGTGGATTCGATTTCGCGTTGCAGCATGTTGTATGGGGGTTGGTAGGCCGAGATGGGGCATTCGGACGAGAAAGATTCTAGCTGGGCGACGTCGACGTTGGAGACGCCGATGGCGCGGGCTTTGCCTTCGTCTAAGAGGCGTTTGAGTTCACCGGCCGATTCGCCGATCGGGACTTTGGGGTCAGGGGCGTGCAGGTAGTATAGCTCAACGCGGTCAGTCTTCAGACGCCGCAGGCTCTCTTCGCACTCGCGCCGCAACGTCTCCGGCCGCCCATCGGGCAAGCGTTCGTTACCTTCCCAGTGCAGACCGCCTTTGGTGGCGATTACCATCTTATCGCGGCGTGAGTCTGCTTGGCCGCAACCCAGCGCCCGGGCGATGAGGAGTTCGCTTTCGCCCGCGGCGCCGTACATGTAGGCCGTGTCGAGGTGGTTGACGCCAGACGCGAAACAGGCGTCGATGGTGGCCATGCCCAGTTCGTCAGTGGCGCCCGGGCTGGTCATGCCGGCCAGGGGCCAGCAGCCGAGGGTGACGGCCGAGATTTCTATGCCCGAGTTGCCCAAGGGGCGGTATTCCATGCCCATTAGTTCGTTCTCCCGCTAAAAAAGACGCACGTCCGGGATAGATGATTGCCCGGTGAAAAATTAAATTATAGCGGGCGGGGGCTGGTTTGAGAACCGTTGTTGGTTGGTTGGAACCCGCGTAGGGTGCGTCCGCGACGCACCAGAATAGTCTGGGCTAGGGCAGTTCCGTGGTGCGTCGAGGACGCACCCTACTTTGGCAACCGGAAGCTGTAAAGATAAACGACGGTCCAGGCGAGCACTACTGCCACGAAGGAGCCGATGGTTGTGAGAAACGCCGTGCTGGGGTTCCAGGCGGGCTGCAGGTTGGTGCGGAATGTGATTTGCATGCAGGCGATCATGAAGAGCAATGTGGCGTTGCCGATCCACATCATGCTCGCCGACAGGCGGCGGTATGTATCATCTCGCCGCTCGGGCGCCAGCCAGTAATCCTTGTTGGGCAAGTTCATCATCCAGGCCGGAATTTTTTGCATGACCAGCGACATTGCGAAAAAGATCAAGGCAATAACGCCCACGGTAGCAGCGTAGACTCCCATGAAAGACGATTTGTCCATCCAGCCGTTGGCCTGTCCAGCGAAGTCGAAATGCGAAGCCATCATGGCCGGCATGAGCGGGTAGTAGTAAACGACATGGGCGATGGCCAGGAGCACGAGCCCGCAGAAAATGCAGAAGGCGGTGGTTCGGGATGTCATTGGTTTTTCGCTCCTGGTGCGTCGCGGACGCACCCTACTTGCTACTCTTTGCGTCTGGCCGTCCCCGGACAACAATCGTTTGCACATTCATCCGCCCACGGACCATCGTCGCCGAGTGCCAAACGTGGTTTGCTTGGATCTAGCCGCTCTTCGATCAGTTCGCGGATCATACGGACAAAGCGGGGGTGGGTGCCGGGCGTGGGGACTCGAAACATTTTTACGCCAAGATGTTCACAGAGGGCTTGGACCTCTACGTCGAGGTCGAAGATGACTTCCTTGTGGTCCGACATAAAACCGATGGGTACAATTACGACGCTCTTTGTATCTTTTGTGTTGGCGTCGATGTAATTTTCTACCAGCCATTCGCCCACGTCGAGGCCCAGCCAAGGTTGACTGGGCGGGCCGCTGCGAGATTGATAAGCTAGCTCCCAATCGGCCAGGCTTTCGCGCTGGGCGGGGGCGAGTTGCTCGTTGGCCTGCAATTGTTCGATTACCAAACGGCACGACTCGCGAACCTGTTGCACGTATGGGCATGTTCCGGCCATGGACTCCGGCAGGCTGTGGGCGGTAAAGAGGATTTTTAGGTGTTCGTTTGATGAGGCATCAAACCGTGAAAGGGCTTCGACGACGCGGTCGGTAACCGACGCGATAAAGCCCGGGTGGTTGTAGAACAGGCGGAGTTTTTCCACACGCGGGGCCTCGGGCCCGACTTTGACGCGGGCGTTGTCAATGGCCTCGCGGTACTTGCGACAGCCCGGATAGGAGCCGAAGGCCGAGGTACAAAAGGCCAAAGCGTGGGACAGCCCGTCGTCGGCCATCTGTTGCAGGACGTCGGGCAAGAGCGGATGCCAGTGCAGGTTGGCCCAATAGACCGGCATGTCCAACGCCTTGCGATCCGCATTGGCCTCGCAATCGTCACGACTCACGGCGGCCAATTCGTCGATAATTGCCGCTAGCAGGGCCCGGTTCTGCTCGTTGATGGGGCTGGCGCCGCCGAAGTACATGTACGGCTCGGCCAGCTCTTCAAGCCGCTGAGGAGAGAGCTTTCGACCGTGCAGGATGTTTTCGATGAATGGGATAACATCTTCGGGCCCGTCGGGGCCGCCGTATGAGACGAGCAGGATGCAGTCGTATGGAATAGTGTCCATGGGCGGTCCTTGCTGGGGGGGCTAGGGACGTCAGTTTTTAGTTTTGAGTCTTCAGGGGGTGGACGGGATATTTTTGTGCTACGTCAAGGCTGTAACGGCTAATAGAAATATAATGATTTTGCCGCGATCTGCCATCTGTCTTCTGAAGTCTTCCCCCAGCAATAAAAAAAGCCGGCTCACAATCTCGATTGAAAGTGAGCCGGCTATGGGAGTGACCCCGACGGGATTTGAACCCGTGTCGCAGGCGTGAAAGGCCTGTGTCCTAGACCAGGCTAGACGACGGGGCCGCTTTGGCGGAGGGCGGTTTCATTGCTTGAAACCGGTCGCAAACCGCAAGTTGATCTTTATAACCTGAAGGTAATATCTGCGTCAAGGGGGGAGTAAGCGGGACGCGGAGTTCTTTTTGTGTGCGGTTGGTCGATCAAGAACGTAAACAACGCGAACAGTAAACTATGCAGACACGGTCGGGGCCGAGTCGCCGACCAGCATCAATGCGGGGCAGTAACTCAGGCGTCGCGTCATGCAAGATTACTCTCCAGTGGTTTCGGCGGCGCTTGCATCGCTGTGCGCCTTTTTCCCCGACGCAGTTTCGTTTCGACGAATTGCGTCGAAAACTTCCTGGCGGTGGACGGGGACTTCCTTGGGGGCTTCAACCCCCAGGCGGACCTTGTCCCCACGGATCTCAACGACGACGATTGTGATATCGTCGTTGATCACGATACTTTCGTTCTTTTTTCTAGATAGAACCAACATTTTTTTACGTTCCTTCGCCTCTTGCGAGAGCTTCCTGAACGGGAGGGTCCGTGATCATTTGTGCGACAATACATTCCGCACTGGACCGTTCCACCCTCGAACATACTCTGAGAGATTACCCAAGTCAAGGAATCGCCCCGTAAATATTAGGTATTACTCACGATAATTTTGTGCTTTGGCACAGAATTAGTACATCCCTCCCTTTAGGTAAATCCCTTATATATATCCCCCTTACTATGACCTGCCTGAAATGGCCAAGAAAAGGCTTTTTCGACAAGGCTTTCGCACCTTCCATTACGCCCATGGTTAGTTAACTGTTCGCAGAATTCCTGTCTAATGTGCCAGTCGCCGATATGTAAGTGCCAGTTATGGTCTCTGGGGCCAAGCAAAATGTGACGGTTAGGAAACAAGTGCTGGCAGGTGAACTATGCAGCATCTGGGGGGGCCGCTTGTCGAGATTACCTCGAAGCGTGATAATCCCTAGCTTGTATTTCCCCAATAAGAGCCCGAACTTTAATTAGCGTGCTGGAAAACACATAAGTGATTGGCTGGCTAAGAAATATTGTTAACGCGGTGTCATCGACGGCCGCGGCCATGTTTGTGACCATGAGATATTGGGTCGTATCCTATGGCGAGCGGCGGCGGACCTTTACCGAGCAGTTCGAATATCCAGAATTGCCGTTGGCGTTGCCCGAGCGGTCGCGTGGCTTTCATCGCTATGAAGTCGAACGCTGCATCGGCTGCGGCGCCTGCGTGCGGGATTGCCCGGCCGGCTGCATATATCTCGACCGCAAGAAGGTCGCGGGGCGTAAAGGATTCGTGGCCACCAGTTTTGTGATCGACTATACCAAATGCCTTTTTTGCGGCATCTGTACCGAGCCCTGTCCTACCTCTTGCCTTCACATGGGATCGTCGTACGACCTGAGTTGCTACAGCCGCGATGGATGTATTGTGGATTTTTGCCGGCTACCCCCGGAGATTGCCGCCGGCGAGGCAACGCTTTCGCCGACCGCGGTTGCTTATTCCAAATCGATTACGAAGCCGGTGTTTGATCCGGTGGCGGAACAGGAAACCTCGAACTAGTAATTCCCCCCATTTCGATATCTGCTATGACCTCAATTTCGATAGTTGCCTATCTGACGCTGTTCGCTGCGGTTGGCTTCCTGTTTCTGTTTGCGTCGCTTTTGCTGGGACGTTTTTTGCGTCCCAACAAGCCGACTGACGAGAAGGTGGCCATCTATGAATGTGGCGAGCCGTCGGTGGGGTCGAGTCGGGTACGCTTCGATCTACGTTTTTACGTTGTGGCCTTGGTGTTCTTGATTCTCGACGTGGAAGTGGCCTTTTTCTTCCCTTGGGCAACCGTTTTCGGCAAGTCGACACAGTTGATGTCGCCCGAGCGTCCCCAGGCGGTGGCATCCGCTGTTATGTCACCGGAAGATACGGCTAGTAGTGGTGTGGCATTGGCCGCGGGGGTCGAAAACATATATCGCCATTTCGGCGTTGCTAATCCCAGCTTACCGGATCCGATGGGCACGGCCGAGGACAACACGGCCTTGATTCGCACGCAAGGCCAGAAACTATCGCTGGTCGCCATGGCCGACATGCTCGTCTTTTTCGGTGTGCTGTTGGTCGGATTCGCTTATGTATGGTGGCGCGGTGATTTGAGTTGGG
>CAZISU010000154.1:0-9473 GCA_964541935.1 uncultured Planctomycetaceae bacterium
GTGGTCGTGCCCACTATCGAAACGCTGGTCGAACTACGCGGCACGTTGGACCGTCCGGTCAAAAACATTGAGTTCGCGGGCATTACCTTCGCCGACGCCGATTGGCTAACGCCCAGCCGCATAGGTCTTGCCGACGTGCAGGGTAACTTCGTGCTCGACTGGGACAGACGCTTCGAGCGCGACAACGGCTACAACTCCATACACAACGAGCACATTAAGAGCCCGGCCAACGTCATCTGCCATGCCTCGAAGAACATACTCTTCGAACGTTGCACCTTTACGCGGCTTGGCGGAGCCGGTATCGATATTGAATACGGTTCGCAGAACAACACTATCTCGGGCTGCCACTTCTACGACATTTCGGGCACGGTCGTGCAGATCGGCGACGTCCTCGAAGACGACCACCATCCCGACGATCCGCGAAAAATTGTCAAGAACAACACCGTCAAGAACTGCTACATTCACGATTGTTGCGTCGAATACAAAGGCGGCGTGGGCATTTTCGCGGGTTACACCGACGGCACCAAGATCCTGCACAACGAGATCTGCAACCTGCCATACTCGGCCATCTCGGTCGGCTGGGGCTGGGGTGAGGAAGACGCAGGCGGCGGCAACCCCAAATATTACATGCCGAATAAATATGACACGCCCACGCCGGCGAAAAACAATCTCATCGAAAACAACCACACCCACCACATCATGAAAGCGCTCAACGATGGCGGTGGAATCTATACCTTGGGCAATATGCCTGGTACGATTATCCGCGGCAACCACGTCCACGACAACCGCTTCGCCTTCGGCGGAATCTATCTGGACCAAGGCAGCGGGTTCATCGAAATCACCAAAAACGTAGTCTACAAGGTCAAACGTCCCGCCGCTTACAACAATCGGTCTCAAAGCCGCAACAAAACTTGCAACGTGCACGACAACTGGTTTGGAGACGAATATGCCGAGCCCGAAAAACGTTCGGCAGAGGCAAATAAAGTTATCGACAATGCGGGCCTAGAACACGAGTATCGGGATTTGTTGAAATAGCAGACCGATATCACAACGTTTAACGCGTGACATAAAATGACCGAACAAGCCACCTTAAATTCACAACTTCCACCCAGCCGACAAGCAATGTCTCCAACCACCCTGGGCACGTTTTACTGTGTGCTATCGGCCGGTTGTTACGGGTTGATGAACATTTGCCAACGCGAGCTTTCCGAGAGCTGCGACCCGATTTGGGTCAACTGCGTGCAGGCGTCGGTGAGCACGGTGGTGTTTGGCATATTCCTCACTTTCACGTCGATCCGGGGCCGATCGGCCTGGCCACCGCTAAGCGTGGCCTTGGGCTTGATGGCCCTGGGCGTGATCACGCAACTCGGCGGGGCCAGCTACCAATGGTCGCTGGGCGGAATCGGCCTGGCAATCGGCAACCCCTTGCAAATGGGCGTGATGCTCGCCGGCGGTGCAATTATGGGACGGGTATTGTTGGGCGAACGCGTGCCCTGGCGTGCCACAATTGCAATTTTGTTCATAGTTGTCGCAATTATCTTCCTAGGCTCCGGCGCCGAAGAAGCCAGCGAAGCGATGAACGCCGCCGCTAACAACACAAGCGAAACAATCACTGTCGATCCGGCCATAACCGAAGGGCCGGCCATCGACGCAAAAACAAATGTCGCAGGGCAAGCAGTAAACCAACCGGGATCAATGCTTGCCTTCTGGTCCGTTCTGGCAGCGTGTTTTTCCGGAGTGGCCTTTGCTACCCTTACGGTTGGAATGCGAAAAACGGCCACCGAAAACACCTCACCCGAAGCTATTGTGTTTTTCATCAACCTGATGGGCATCCTCTTCTTGGGCCCCTGGGCAATGGCTCGGCTGGGGATCGACGGCATGTTGGCCACTCCTCACCGCGACCTGACCATCATGCTGGCCACGGGCGTTTGCAACCTCTTGGCCTTCTTGCTTCTCGCCAAGGCCCTGCAACTGACCACAGTGGTTCGTGTTAATACCCTTAACAACTCAATAGCGACCGCCCTAACGGTGCTCTCGGGAATTATAATCTTCTCCGAGCCAACCAACGCGGGGCTGTATATAGGCATTATTCTGACGTTTGTGGGCATTGTGCTGATCGGAACTATCTCGTCCGATGATGAGGAAAACGAGCAGGCGACTGCTAGCAGTGACTGCTAGCGACGACTGTCAGCTTGCCTAGTCACGGACGAAAAGCGATCTAAGGAGAATAAAGTGACATTACGTTTTATATCCACCGAACCAACCGTATTCTTTGTCGAGCGCGGTGGCGAACTCCTGCACGTGGCAGAGGTCGTTGTCGAAAATACAGCGTATCCGCTCGATGTTGTTGTCGAATTATCAACACCCTCCGGCAATCGATCTGCCGAACTCGGCAAGGTAGATTCGGGCAAAAGCACCCACCGTGTCAACGTCCCCGCCATCGACGAGCCGCAGCCCTTGGAATTCGTCCTTAAAGCCGGCGGCCAAGTGTGCGACCGCCGCAAAATCACCAGGCAGCCACAACGTCAATGGGAAGTCTTCTTCGTTCCCATCGCACACCACGACATCGGCTATACCGACGTGGCGGAAAACGTCTGGCGTGAGTACGACGGCTTCTACGACGACGTGTTGCGTTTCTGCGAAGAAACGAAAGACTGGCCCGAGGAGAGCCGCTATCGCTACACGGCCGAAGTCGCTTGGTCCTTGTTGCACTTTGTGCGAAACCGTGGTCCAGAAGACGTTGCCAAGCTGAAGCAATTCATCGCCGAGGGGCGCATCGAAGTGTCTGCCCTTTTTGCGAACCAAATTTGCAGTATCTGCGGCCACGAAGAACTGATCCGCTTATTGTATCCTTCCTTCCGATTGAAAAAAGAGCTGGACGCTACGATCAGTTCAGCCGCGATCACCGACATCCCCGGCCTAAGCTGGTCGCTACCGTCACTACTCGCTTCGGTCGGGGTGAAGTATTTCTTCGCGGGAATGCCGACATACTACGAATGGGAGCGAAACGACCTCCATCTCTTCTGGGACGAAGACGCCATCTTGCGGCACGGTCGCCCCGACGCCTTCCGATGGCAGGGGCCCGACGGTCGTTCGGTTCTCGCCTACTACCAGGCTGGATACGGCCAGCTCAAAAACGAAACCGGTCCCGATTCCGAGGCCGAGATCATGGAACAGTTGCCCGCCGCACTACGGGCGATGGAAGACCAAGGCTCACCGTTCAGCGTGGCCCGATACATCCACAACGGTGTCGACAACTATCCTCCCGATATCAACATCAGCCAGATTGTCCGAGACTGGAACCAGCGTTGGGCATTCCCCAAGCTTGTCGTGGGCACAAACACCATGTTCTTCGAGGCCATTGAGCCGCAATGCAAAGACGTGCGTGTCTTCCGTGGCGAGCTGCCACATACCGACTATGCCTGCGGCGCGATTTCCACACCCAAAACGACCAGCATCAATCGCGTCACACACGATCGCTTAAGCTCCGCCGAAAAAATGGCCACCATCGGTTCCATCCTGGGCTCATACCCGCGTCCGGCCAGCAAAGGCAACTGGCTACACCGCTTCGGCCGCTACGACAACCCCGCGGCCAAGCTCGACGAAGCCTACGAAAACATGATGCTTTACGATGAGCACGTGTGGGGACTGGCCTACCCGGCCGGAATCTTGCAAGATTGGACCTGGAGCGACAAGAGCCACTACGCCTACAAAGCGGCCGGGCTGACCGAATCGATCCTCGGCGGCAGCACGCACGCCCTGGCCGGCGATATCGACTTCGCCGACAAGGCGCAACATGTGGTCGTGTTCAACTCGCTCTGCTGCGAACGCTCCGATCTGGTCCGCCTCACACAGTTCGACGCCAAGGAACCGTTTGAGTTGATCGACGAAGAGACGGGGAAATCCGTTCCCTATCAGCTTTCGAAACTCGATAGCCCTCTGGCGCCCGTCCCCTATGCTGGCCATCGCTGGGGCAGAGGCCAATTCAATGACTTCGAGCTCATCGACTTGGTCTTCGAGGCCGAATCGGTACCATCGATGGGTTGGAAATCGTATAAGCTCGTGCCCTGCGAAAACACCGAACCGACGCAGACCAGCATTGTCGTAGGCGCCGACTACCTGGAGAACCGCTTCTTCAAGGTAACGCTCGACCCACAAACCGGCACCATTGCCAGTATCTACGATAAAGACCTCAATCGAGAGCTCGTCGACCAAGACACGCCACACCGTCTCAACCAGCTCGTTTCCTGGCAGACCACTGATGGCAAACAAGAAAGCCCCACCCAGGCCACCATCCGCAAAGGACAAGAGGGCCCGGTCGCAGGCAGCCTGATCGTTTCCACCCAAGGCGCCGGCTGCCCGCAACTGACCCAAGAGATCACGCTCTACGACAACATCAAGCGTATCGACCTGGCCAACCGCGTCTTGAAAGACTCCACGCCGCTTCAGCGACTCTATTTCGCCTTCCCCTTCAAACTCGACGCCCCTACGTTCCGTTTCGAAGGCAGCAACTCCGTAATCGAGCCGCTGGTCGATCAGTTCCCCGGCTCCAACTCCAATTACTATGCCGTTCAGCACTGGGCCGATGTCAGCGAGCAAAATGCCGATCCGGCCCAGATGGGCATCACACTCTGCCCCGTCGACTCGCACCTGCTGGAATTCGGCGGCCTCTGGCCCAGCTACGTTTCGCACGCTCACCACGCTGTAGACGACCCTGACTATGGAGCCGACTTCATCGGTCCCGACGACATTAAAAAGGGACACATGTACGCCTACGTGCTAGACCAAAACTTCCAAACCAACTTTGTCATCTCGCACCAAGACGAAATGTTGTTCCGCTACTCGATTGGCACCCACCAGGGCGACTGGCACCAGGGCCGTCCCCGCGACCTCGGCTGGGCGACCGGCAACCCACTCATCCCCGTCGTCATCGACCTCGGCGACGAAGGCCAAAAAGGCTACGGGAAAGCCGTTTCCGTAACCGCCACCCAGCTTCCCAAGAGCCTCAGCTTCTGCGAAGTCGACATGCCCAACGTGCTTCTACTCACGATCAAACAGGCCGAGGATGGCAACGGCATTATCGTGCGACTGGCCGAGACCGAAGGCAAAGCCGTTACAACAACACTGTCCTTACCACACATGCGGATAAAAAAAGCTCGGCAAACCAATCTGGCCGAAGAAAATCAGGCGGACATCGCCTGCACACAAAACCAGATCCCCGTCACCCTAGACGCTTATGGTATCACTACCATAAGGATCGAATCCTCGAAGTAATCCATAGCACATTCCTTTTTGATGGTCTCTGGCTCAGTGGGTTTTTCACGATAGCGATCTTTGAGTCGTTTCTGGATAAAGATTGAGTCTCATTGGTAGTTACTGTGTCAGATTTGTGTCAAATCCGCACCTGTTTGAAATCGGCGCATGAAAAAGGACTCACGGCAATTTGTCGTAAGTCCTTTTTATTTAACATCTTACAAAGTGCGGGAAAGAGGATTTGAACCTCCACGACCCGAGGGTCACTAGGCCCTCAACCTAGCGCGTCTGCCAATTCCGCCATTCCCGCGGGGGGGTATTTCAACCCGGCAATCTATCTAGTCTACTGCTTTACTGTCCGACGTCAAGCGGTCTTCAGTAGGGATATTTTATTTCTTTTGTGTCAAATTACCCAGCATTTTCCATTGCCGGATTATGTCCGAGTGCGTTTGATGACCAATACGGTGCGGTCTGATTCATCAGGACGCAGCGAGTGCGATTCGAGACGGTCTCGCGCCAAGGCCACGATTTCGTCGGCCGACATTTCCTCATGTACGACCGAAAGCGGTTCGCCCAGCCCACGTTCGCCCAACAGACGCCCTTTTTGGTCCACTGCGTCGCGGAAACCGTTACTGAAAATCACCAGCGATTCGCCGGCCTGCAATTCGTACTCTTGCGGTTGGTAGTTAGGCTCGGGGCTCACTCCCAAGGCGGTCGAGGGTTGCGACAGCGACTGCCAGCCCTTCGCCTTGAGTACCAACACGCTTATCTGTCCGGCCGAAGCCAGTCGCACAAGCCCCGTCGAGGTGTCCACAAGCCCGCAGAACAGGTTGGCCGACTGGTCGCCGGCCGATCCGGTCCAAAGCGTTAGGTTGACGCTCGAAAGCAATCGGGCCGCATCTGGCTGATACTGTGCATGCGCGCGGACGGACGCGCGGACCACGGCTGCCGAAATGGCCGCTTCCATACCTTCGTTCAAGGCGTCGCCTACCGAGACGGCCATTCGACCCTCGGGCAGGGAGAACCAGTCGAAGAAATCGCCGCCCACGCTTTCGGCCTGGGCCGTCCAGCCGGCCGTTTGCCAGCCATCCAAGAGCGGTGATACCGACGGTAAACCGCTGCGTTGCAGTCGTCCGGCGGCCTCGACCTGGCGTTTGAGCTTAGCGCTGGCGGCGCCTTCGTGCAGCAGCATCTCACGTTCGAGATCGGCCGCTATACGGCCCGCCACGACCTCGATCATATTCGTCTGCTTGGCGGTAAAATCGCGGTGTTTCTCGCAGAAAATCCAAATTGTACCCAAGATTGCAGTAGGCGAAGAAACCGGGATGCAAACGGCCGAAGCGAATATTTCGGGCGACTGCCACTGCTCCATCATCTGAGAGTTTTCCAGCACCACGGCGTGTCCCAACAGGGCCTCCAGGTCGGCCAGCGCGCCTTGCAGCGGACGGGCCAGGTTGTTGAGCCGCTCGCGGGGAATACCCCAGCAGGAACGAAGCTTCAACTCGCTTGTGCCTTCGTCCAAAAGATAAAGTGCGGCAGCATGCGCATCGACGGCCTCGGCACCGCCTCTGAGAACGGCTTCGAGTCGCGCGGCCAGATGTCGTTCTTCGTCGTCCAACGCAACCAACGGTACGCCGGCCGCCAATTCGGCCTCACGTTGCCAAAGCGAGTTCTGCGTTTGCAGCAATTCGCCCAACATTTGCCCCAGAGCCGTGGCCAGCTTTCGGGCCGCCTGGCAATCGATCAAGGAGATCTGCCCATCGGCAGCCTCGGCGGTCATGTCGAGGGCAAGGTGCCCGGCAGCAGTTCCAGCGCCCGAGTCGACCGCAGCAGTCCACCGCGTGTCGCCCGACGATTGCCTTTGCGACGATGGCCCAGGGGCATACTCCAATGACCAACCGGTCGCTTCCGTGTAGGACTTGAGAACTGCCGGAAGGCTCTTGACGGCCTCGAGTTCGGGGCGGACTACTTCGACGGTTTCGGCGGGAAATACCCGCAAATGATTCTTTCGCGTTTTGACCACGGATGTCGATCTTCAAGGCACATGTGTTTTCCGCTCACTCAGGCCTCGTCCATGGCCAATCGATCTGTTCAGACTGCCTAATTATCTAGCCGGAGTGCCGCACCTAGCCGGATTGCGTCCGAATTCGCCACGTAGACTGCCCAAGCTACGCTAGCGACAGAACTTAACATCGGACAAGTGTCAACGTCGGCTGAACAGGAATACCACAGGGGCAACATGGGGGGGTGGTCGCGACCTAAGCGGTCGAATCGATAAGGACGATTGCCTAGACAGCCGGGTTAAGCGTCGTCGGCGGGCTCTTCATTCCGCTCGATCATGACGCAGGCGATAACAACCCGATAAGCGACCAGGCTGGCAAAAGCACCGATTACGGCGGCTATCATGCCCAAGGGGCTGATGGGGTTCATGGCATTGTTGGCGTCACTGAGTTTCACCAATTTCGAAAGAATAGCCAGACCTAAGGTGCTGCCGATTATTCCCAGCAAGATTGTGGCCACCGTGCCTTTGGGATCGCGGCCGGGCAGAATGGTTTTGGCCGCCAGACCGGCCAGAGTGCCGAATCCGATCCAGATCAGAACGACATTTACCCATTGCTGAGCCATATGAGAGAACTCAAGTTCGCCCATGTCAAACTCCCGTCCTGACTGCCCATTTTTCCGTGAACGGTGACAAAAAATATCCTTTGGCCGCCGACGTGCGAGGGGTCGCCGCAGATGCGGTTTTCCACGCCTCGGACGTCAGCAACCAAAGGTGCCGTCCCCCCTGTTCACACCCGGGCGCAATATTTCCTCTCGCCGAGCATATCCCGATAAAAACCGGAATTTGCCTGCCAAAGGACCGCAACTCGGGTGCGCGGCTTGACGGCTCTTGATTTACTTGCGTTGCTGCAAGGCGGCTTCTTCGGACTGGGCCTTCAAAGCGGCCGCTTCCTTGGCCAGCTTAAACTCAGATCCAGGAGCAAAATACTGAACGTCGTCGGTCATGTACCATGGATTCGGTAGCGTTTGACCGCTAAAGTCCGATTGGCAACCAATCGCTCCCAGGCATCCGAACAGTACCAAACCGGCAAGAATGATCCGCAGCGGACGTTGCTTTGTAAAACTGTTCATCCACCACCTCCGTCTTTTCGTTGAATCTCAAAATTAAACCGCTAGATTTGCCCCAGCGGAAAGCCGCGTGGCAATACACAACAGCACTGCATTCGATAAAATCGACAAAAGCGTTATCGTCCCCCGTAACCGACAAACTTTAACACGGATACTCAGAAACACGCCTATTGAGACACGAGGCGACGTATTTCACCTAAATTACCAGTTTTTGCCGCTTTTCACTTGTCCGAGCGGTCGTCGGGCCCACTGCCGGCTTGTTCAACCGAGATTATTCAACGGGCTGCTAGAAGCCTGCAAAGACAGTCTTTCTTTTTCTTTGCCGGGTGGTTAACGCCGGTTATGATATACAGTAGGGACAATATCTATCGAGGAGCCCCATGAACCGCCATAAGCAGCCAGCTGATCGGCTCGTATACATAATCGCAATAATCGTATTTGCCGCCGTGGCGGTTTTCGCGGCCGCGTCTGCCGGCCGCGCAACGGCCGCGCCAACCGGCAAGTCCATCCCGTCGATGGGCTACCACGTCGCCTTTAAAGATTTCCACGACGGCCAGTATCAAGACGCCCTGAAAAGTTTTCGTCGCGAAGGCCGCGGGGCCGTTAGAAACGCACAGACGCGCTGGATCGACTCGATTTGCTACCACACCATGTGTGGCGAGTGCTACTATCAGATGGGCCAATACACCAGCGCGATGGAGCATTACGACTCGGCCACGAAGCTCTTCCTGGCTTTTTCCGACTGGATGACGTTGGTCAAATTTCCGCCCAACATATCCCCGGCCAGTTCACAGCGTCCGGTGCCCTGGGGTCGTAGCTCGCGGCGAGCGCGTCTGGGACGCTATCCCGAAACAATGTTGATTCGCCAAGGCGAGGTTGTTACCGAAGCCAGACTCCGCAAGGGCGGCACCATTCAGCAACCGGTTTTATTCAGCATCGAGGTGCAAGAGATTATTCGCTGTACGACGCTGGCCATCCGCCGCCGCGCCGAGATTCTGGGCCCGCTCTCGCCGCACGATCGCTTGACCGGCGAGGTTTTAACTGCTTTGCAACGTCGCCCCGGCTTGCCCAACCACTGGTCCGAAGCATGG
>CAZISU010000155.1:0-9467 GCA_964541935.1 uncultured Planctomycetaceae bacterium
TCCTACGAATGCGGCTCAGCAATCACCAGTTGTTGCCGAGTTGGTGGCTCAGCAGCGGGTTGATCGAATCGGCCCAGCGCGGCTGGAACGAAAGTGTTTTGTTTCTGAGCTTGATCATTTCCAACGCCCTGTTGCTGCGACAACTGGCGGTTTGGACGGCCGCACGAGTTTACCGCCAAGCTTTCAGCTCCTTGCAGGGCCGGCAGTCGGCCGTCACGATTGGCAAAACCGCCTGGTTCGACCGCCTGCTGCTGAGCTTTCGCCCCATCCCGGCCCACTTCCGCGTGCTCTTGCTCAAGGATTTTCGCCTCTTCCGACGCGACGCGGCCCAGTGGTCGCAGTTTCTTGTCTTCTTCGCGCTGTTGGCCGTCTATTTTCTAAACATCCGCCGCTTCAGCGAAAACGTCAACCATCCCGGCTGGCTCAATATGATCAGTTTCATGAACGTCTCGGTGGTGGGACTGATACTATCCACGCTGACCACGCGGTTCGTGTTCCCCATGGTTAGCCTCGAATCGCAACGCTTCTGGATCTTGGGGCTGATGCCGGTCAGACGCCAAACCGTGCTGTGGAACATATTCTTCTTCGCCACGCTGGGTTCCATGCTTCCCTGCACGTTGCTGATCGCCTTGAGCGATTACATGCTCGAGGTGCCCGCCGTGATTCGTGGCATTCATCAACTGACCGGCATCCTGCTGTGCTTCGGCCTCTCGGGCATAGCCGTGGGACTGGGTGCCCGCATGCCCACGCTGGCTCAACAGTCGCCCTCGCGGATTTCGGCCGGCTTCGGCGGCACTCTCAATCTGGTCCTCAGCGCCATTTACATCCTGGCAATGGTGCTGCTGACCGCGTTGCCATCGCATTTCTACCACATGGCCAGCGCCACTTCGCTGGCCGCGCTGGTGGAAAGCCACGCAGGCGTTTTTTGGTGGCTGCATTTCTGGCTGATAGCCGGTTCCTCGGCCAGTATCGTGCTGGCCGCTGTGGCGACATATCTGCCGATGTGGATTGGGCAGAGGTCGTTTGAGAAAATGGAATTTTAGCTTACACCAACTGCATCGAATACAGCACTTGCATGTAAATCAGAATTCCCACCACGTCGATTATGCCGGCCACGAAGGGGCTGCTCATCAAGGCCGGGTCGAGCCCCAAGCGGTGGAACAATAGAGGCAATGTCGAACCGAAGAGGGTGCCGCAAACCACGACCAGAAGCAGCGTGAGGGGTATCGCAGCCGCAGCGTGCAGTGCTTCTATAGCGGTCATAGCTGGCATTTCGGGCGTATCGGGCATGAAACACAATAACAAAAATGCGCAGAAGAAACCCACCAAGCCCAAAGCGCCCCCGAGAACCATTCCCATCATTAATTCGCGACGTACTACCTGCCACCAATCCTTAAACGTGATGTTCCCGATCGTAATCGCGGTAATAATCAGCGTGGCCGACTGGCTGCCCGTATTGCCGCCGGACGAAATCACTAGTGGTATAAACAGGACCAGCCAGGGCATGCTCGCGATTGTCGCCTGATGCGGTCGCAAGACAATGGCCGTCAGGACGGCGCCAACCAGCAGGATCGTCAGCCAAATGCCGCGGTTCCAAATCAATTGCCAAAAGGGCGATTCCATATAGCCTTCGTCGAGCGGTTCGACGGCCGCCATTCGATAGGCGTCTTCGGCCGCCTCTTCTCGCACTACGTCGATAACGTCGTCGTGCGTGATGATACCCGCCAGGCGGTGCTCGTCGTCGACGACCGGAATCGCCAAAATATTGTAGCGGTCGACCTTGGTCGCAACATCCTCGCGGTCGTCGCGTACGTTTACCGTGACGATGTCGCGTTCCATCAGGTCGGCTATTTTCGTGTCGGGCTTGGCCATCAGGAGCTGTCGGAAAGACACCAGGCCGCGCAAATGGTCCTCGTCATCCAGGACGTAGAGATAATAGATCGTCTCGAGTTCTTCGGCCTGTTGGCGAATCTGTGCGATGGCCTGCTCGGTGGTCACATCCTCGCTCAGGCGGGCGAACTCGGTTGTCATCTCGCCGCCGGCCGTGTCTTCGGGATACGCCCGTAGACGAAGAATGTCGCGGCGTTCCTCGTCGGGAACCAGCGGCATCAAATCCTCGACAACCGCCGGCTGCACCTCGTCGAGCAAGTCGACACGGTCGTCGGGCGGCATGTGGCCGATCAGGTCGGCCATTTCCGCGCGATCGATGGTTTCGATGATCTCGATCTGTTTGTCTTCGTCGAAGAAACCGAAAATCTCGGCCCGCAAGGGCATTTCGGCATAGCGCAGCACGGCCCAAGCTTCCTCGGCCGTCAGCCCTTCCATAAACTCGGCCGTACGCGCGGGGTGCAAAGCTGTACAGAACTCGCGCAGATCGGCGGTGTTCTTTTCGGCAAGCATTTCCCGTAGTTCGGGCAGATAGAGCGTATTGGGCATCGGGGTCTCCACAAGCTGCTAAGATGTTCGGCATCTATCAATGGTTGCTGCCAAAAGAGCTCTAGTCAAGCGGGTGCGGCGGCGAAGCTGCAAGCGGTTAGGTGTTACCCCCCGGCCTGCGGTTCGCTCTCCTTGACCAGGCGGCTAATTTCCTTGAATTCCGGCGTGCCGGCTACCTCGAACAACTCGAATAAAGCGGCCTCGGTCGTTGTGAGCGTGGCTCCCGCCGAATCCATCCTCGCTAAGCCCGTGCGGTAATCCAGATCGAAACGCGATCCTACCGCGTCGACGGCCACATATACCCGCCAACCGTCGGCCATCAGGTCGAATACCGTCTGGGTAACGCAAACGTGGGCCTCGATCCCAGTAACCAGGATCTTTCGAACCCCCCGACTGCGAAACTCATCAAACGCGCCCGGGCAGCCGCCCGAACTGAACGTCATTTTTTCGGGGATACCGTCGGGGTACACATCCGCAAGACGCTCGGCCAGTTCCGCCACGGTATGGCCGAGGCCCTTGGGATATTGCTCGGTGGCCACAATCGGCACGCCCAGCAGCTTAGCGCCGTCTATGAGCCGCCGCACGTTCCAAACCACCTTGCGCCAAGCGGCAATCGAGCCGATCAGACGCTCTTGCACGTCGACAACCAGCAGTCCGGTATCGCCGGCACTCATCAATTCAGGACTACGTGCAATACAGTTAGGTTCGCTCATGGTTGGCAGAATACACGAAGAAGGCCCCCCTGAAAAGGGCCGCCGGGGTGGATGCAGAAGAAAGAGGGCAGAGGATAGAGGATAGAGGACAGATATTATACCCCCGCGCTGAATTGCTAGTCCAGTCGTTTGTGGCTTCGCAAGAACAGTGGTGCCCATCACCCTCAATCCCAATAAAAAACGGTTGCCGGCCCACAAATCATTAGGACCGGCAACCGTCTGGGAAGAATTATCTCTTTTATGCTATTTCTTCTTCACCTCCGGCGCGGCGGGCGGCTTGGGCGGGGCCGGTTTCTTTACCGCCGGCTTAGCTGCGGGTGGGGCAGGTGGCTTGGGCGGAGCGGCCTTCTTCTCGGCCACAGCTTTCTTTGCAGCAGCAGCTTTCTCGGCCGCGGCTTTCTTCGCAGCGGCTTCAGTTGCAGCTTTCTTCTCGGCAGCAGCCTTTTTGGCAGCAGCTTCAGCGGCGGCTTTTTTGGCAGCAGCAGATTTCTTTGCGGCGGCTTGGGCGGCAGCTTTCTTTGCAGCAGCTTCGGCAGCAGCCTTTTTCGCGGCGGCCTTCTTGGCGTCGGCAGCCTTCTTGGCGGCAGCTTGGGCAGCGGCTTTTTTTGCGGCGGCTTCGGCAGCAGCCTTCTTCTTGGCGGCGGCCTTCTTCGCGGCTTTGGCCTTTTTGGCGACAGCGGCCTTTTTGGCGACAGCGGCCTTTTTGGCGGCGGCCTTCTTCTCGGCAACAGCCTTTTCCGCGGCGGCTTTTTTAGCATCGGCTACCGGAGCACAACACTTCGGCATACAAGCCTGTTCACATGCGGGTTTACAAGCTGGCTTACACACCGGCTTGCAGACTCGCCGGCAGCGAATTCGTTGTACTAGGCATCGCTGGCTTCGCACCGTGCGGCAGCGACCGAATAAATTGTCTAGCAACCGGCAGGCCTGGGCCGAATCTGCCGTGACCAACATGGTCGTCAATGCAATCACACACAGTAGTGTCAATCGTCGCATTGCATCATTCTCCAAAACTCGAGTAAGGGGGGGACGGAAATGAGAAACGCCTAAACGCGACAAAGCGCACATTCAGGGCAATTCTCGGTACTTATTATTCTTCACCGCATAGTTGCGATGCAGAAGGTAGGCTGGCATGGTGGGAGGCTGGCGGCGAAAGGCTCGCCGGGTGGGAAAAAGCACGATTATGGTCCAATACGACCAAATTAGAGACTTTTGAGGCGGTATAATGCCGACAACCCTTACATTCACGTTAATGGACCGGACTTAACAAAGCAACTGTTTCCAAATTTTTTTTCCAGCCTTCCCCAAGACCTTACCCCCCCCGCAGATTGGCCGTTGCGTTACATTTTTGTTACCCGAGGGCCGTTTCCCATAGGCACTTCAGGGGGAATTGACCGGTTGGCATTAGCATGAACCTTTGCAGCGTCGTCGGCTCTGTCTAGAATGATAGGCTTGCATCGAGCCACACTAACCCGAAGCGCAAGCGAGGGTTGTAAGGTAAGACCTAGAATCAAGAGATACACAAGCGGAGAGTGAACCTTGTTGCGGACTCATACATGCGGTGAATTGCGTAAAGAACACGTCGACCGAGTGGTCACCCTGGCCGGCTGGGTAGACACATGGCGCGACCATAGCGGGATCCTCTTCGTCGACCTCCGCGACCGATACGGTCGTACACAGGTTGTGTTCGGACCCGAAGCCGGCGAGGAGAACCTCAAAATCGCCCGCGGCTTGCGGAGCGAATTCGTCATCAGCGTGACCGGCACCGTGGCCGCGCGGCCCGAGGGCATGACCAACCCCAAGCTGGCAAGCGGCGACATCGAACTCCGCGTAGAATCGGTCAAGGTACTGAATCCCAGCAAGACGCCGCCCTTCCAGCCCGGCTCGCAGGCGCTGCCCACCGAAGAATTGCGGCTCGAACACCGCTATATCGACCTCCGCCGAACAGAGATGCAAAAGACGCTGCTGCTGCGGCACCGCATGGTGCAGATCATGCGCGACTATTTCGACAAGCACGATTTTATCGACGTGGAAACGCCCATCCTCGGACGCAGCACGCCCGAAGGCGCCCGCGACTATCTCGTGCCCTCGCGCGTCAAGCAGGGCATGTTTTTCGCCTTGCCGCAGTCGCCCCAGTTGTACAAGCAGATCCTGATGATCGCCGGCTACGACCGCTACGTACAGATCGCCCGCTGCTTCCGCGACGAAGACCTGCGGGCCGACCGCCAGCCCGAGTTCACGCAACTCGACCTGGAAATGGCCTTCGTCGACGTCGACGACATCATCGGCATCATCGACGGGCTGGTGGCCCGCCTGGCCAAGGAACTCTTGGGCAAGGAACTGAAACTGCCGCTGCCGCGGATGACCTACGACGAGGCCATGGAACGTTTCGGCCACGACGCGCCCGACCTGCGTTTCGGCATGGAGCTGACCGACGTTACCGATCTGGCCGCCGAGTGCGAGTTCCGCGTCTTCCGTGGCACGGCCGACTCGGGCGGACGCGTGCGCGGCATCAACGCCAAGGGAGCCGCCTCAAAGTATTCCCGCAAGGGCATCGATCAGCTCACGGCCTATGTGAGCGAAGATTTTGGCGCCAAGGGGCTCTGCTGGTTCAAGGTCGACGACGGCGGCAAGCTGGCCTCGCCCAGCGCGAAAAACTTCACGCCCGAGATGCTGGAAAAAATCGGTGCCCGGCTGGACGCCCAGCCCGGCGACCTGCTGTTGTTCGTGGCCGACAAGTTCGAGGTCACCTGCAAGTCCCTGTATGGGCTGCGCAAACGCCTCGGCGCCGAACTCGAACTATACGACCCCGAGGACATGAACTTCTCCTGGGTGGTCGAGTTCCCGGTATTCGCCTACGACGAGGAAGAAGGCGGCTGGGCCTCGATGCACCACCCCTTCACGGCCGTGCGACCCGAGGACATGGAGCGGCTGGCAAGCGAGCCTGGCGAATGTCGCGCGTTGGCCTACGACCTGGTCATCAACGGTTTCGAGGCCGGCGGCGGGACCATCCGAATTCACGACCAAGAAGTCCAGCAACAGGTCTTCCGGCTGTTGGGTATCGACGAAGAAACCGCCCAGAACCGTTTTGGGTTCCTGCTAGAAGCACTACAATACGGTGCACCCCCGCACGGCGGCATCGCCCTGGGGCTCGACCGCATGGTGATGCTCTTCGGCGGCCTGGACAATATCCGCGACTGCATCGCCTTCCCCAAGACGCAACGAGCCACCGACATGATGACCGGCGCGCCCGGCGAAGTCGACGAAAAACAACTCGGCGAATTGGGAATCAAATTGCTCCCCGAAGAAAAGAAATAAGAATCGTAGGCCGGGTCGCAAGCCGGCAATGGGGCTTTCGCACACAAATAAGATTGGAAAAGGAGCCGGTCTAATGAAAATCAATAGCTGCACGTTTCCGTCACTGCTGGTGAGTCTACTGATCGCCACGCTGATTTCGGCCGGATGTCAAAAAGCCGATGACGGCAAAAAGGAAGCCGATAAAAACGCGGCCGCCAAATCCGCGCGCGTTGAGGACGTGGCCCCGTCCAAGCCGGTCGAGCCACCGCCCAAACCGACCATTCCCAAATCCACCTTCACCGAGCAACAGGCCAAGACCAACGTCTTGAACGTGGGCGACGCCGTGCCCAACGCTGCCTTGCAAGATACGGCTGGCCGACCGATCGAATTGCACTCGCTCTTCGGCCCCAAACTGACCGTCGTCTGCTTCTGGAACTCCGAGGGCACCTCCGGCCTGCAAGCCATCTCCGAGTTGCAGAAATACATCGCCAAGCCCTACGCCGCAAAAGGCGTGAGCGTTATCGGCATCAACCGGGGCGACCCGCCCCAGGCCATAAACGAAAAGGTGAATCTGGCCGCGGCCAAGTTCCCCATCTTGCAAGACCCCGGCGGCGACTACTTTAAAAAAGTAGCCACCGAAACGCTACCACGAATCTATCTGCTGGACGCAGGCGGAAAAATCCTCTGGTTCGATACGGAATACTCCCGCGGCACAAGACGCGATTTGGAGCAAGGCATCGACGTTGCGTTGGATAAGTAGGACGCTTAGACCGTCTCCGGCATCAGATACGGTGCCCGATAATCGCGGGTAAGGTGCTTATTGGCCTCCTCGTCGTTCTTGAAGCGTTCGGTCTTGGGGTCGAAATCCAGTGTTCTACCGGTAAGATACGCGGCGTTGGCCAAGTGTGGCAACGTTGAGGACAGGTGTCCTTGCTCAATGTCAGCCAGCAGGTCTTCGTGACGGCGGCTGCGCACGGCGGCTATCCAGTTTTGGAAGGCGTCGAGGTCCATCATGGGCGCGCCTTCGACCGACCCGCTGGGGCCGGGCGTGCGTTTCAGGCCCAGGAACGTGTAGTAGCTGCTGTAGTCGGGGATGATCATGTAGCCCTTGGTACCCAGGAAGATCACGCCACAGACGTTGCGTTGGTCGACGAAGGGGTACTTCGTGCCCATGCCGGCCTCGGGGTTGGTGAAGCCGTCGCGGGTTTCGAACTGCACGATGAAATCGCGGTCTTCGTACTGGCAAGAGAATATCTGGTTGCCCGGCGTGTCGGCGTCACTGGTGGGCCGGAAGGGGCTGCCGCCCATGCACTGGGCCTTGATGGGGTGCGTATCGAGCCCGCAACCCCAGCGGATGATGTCCAACTGATGCACGCCCTGGTCGCCAATCTCGCCGTTTCCGTAGTCCTTCAAAAAACGCCAGCGATAAACGGCCAGTTTGTTGTAGGGAGCCTTTGGCGCGGGGCCCAGCCAAGCGTCCCAGTCCATGCCCTTAGGCGCGGGTCCGATGTCGTTCTTACCACCGGCGCGATACTTGAAGGCCACGCCACGAGCCATGTAAACCCGCCCGATCACGCCCTCCTTGAGCTTCTCGATGCCCTCGCGGATCTTGGGGCTGGTGCGGCACTGCGTGCCGTGTTGCACGATGCGTTTATACTTCCGCGCGGCATCGACCATCTTGCGACCCTCGGAAATATTGTGCGAGGCCGGCTTCTCACAATACACGTCCTTGCTCGCCTGGCAGGCCCAAATCATCTGCAAGGCGTGCCAGTGGTTGGGCGAGGCCAGCGAAACCGCGTCGATCGACTTGTCTTCGAGCAGTTTGCGATAGTCGGCTTGCAGAAGCGGCTTCTTGCCGGTGTCCTTCTCGCAATCGGCGGCAGCCGCGAGCATGCGGTTGGCGTCGCAATCGCACAGCGCCGCGATCTCAACGTTCTCCTTCTTCATCTGCCGCAAGGCCCCGCAATGCGAATACCGCCCGCGCCCGCCCAGTCCCACCACGGCCACGCGGATGCGGTCGTTGGGACTGCTGCTGTTTTGCCCCAAAGCAGGTGCGGCAACGGCCGAAGCTCCGGCTGCCAGAACAGATGATTTCAAGAACGAACGTCGGTTAGCGGGTTGCATGGTGGGTGTTCCTTGTGGGGTGGGGTTTTGTGGGATGTCAGGTTCGCCGGAACAACTGCATTGCCCTTTGCGAACCGTCGGTGGCGGGTTATTGTCTATATTTCACCATCATAATCAATGGGTTTATGAAATACAAACAGATACCCCCCGCCAAGCGAATGCAAGAAAATATAGTTACTCTCTTCAGGCCAAGCGGCCCAGAAGAACTGAGATTAGTCGAGCAAAGCGGTTTCAGACAATGGCCGCCCCGCTTGCCCGAACAGCCGATTTTTTATCCTGTCACGAATGAAAAATATGCGAAAGAAATCGCGATTAAGTGGAATATCAAGGACAGCGATGTGGGATATGTCACAAAGTGCCTTCGGTAAAGTCGTCCGCCTCCTACCGGCTACTGTAATAATCATCTCGTAAAATCCCGTTAATCCCGTCAAAAAATCTACCCCCAATCAAGTCTTAGCCAGTGCCCCGGCGTGTGCCCGGATTTTCTCCACAGCGCTGGCGATATCATCCATATCGCTGCGGGGGCCCAGCAGCGTGCTTTGGTACAACCAGACGGCTTGCTTGCAGAGCAAATCGTTCGTTGGGCAGTTGTTCTGCTCTTGCCAGCGGGCCAGTTCGTCTTTGGAATAGACCTTCTGGAAACCGCGTGAGTCTAGCACCTGTTTGAGGAACGGTTCGTTGTTCAACTCGCCGTAGCCGTCCGATGCGGGGATCCCTTCAGCCCGCAGGGCTTTGATAAACTTGTTACGTGGCAAGCCGCCGAAGGCTTGTGGATCGTGGCGGAACATGTACAAGTGGTATGCGTTTCGCGTGGTGCCGTCGTACATTTTGGCCGGCGCGATGCCGGATATTTTCTCGAGCCGTCGGCTGAGATACTCGGCGTTTTGTGAACGCGTA
>CAZISU010000156.1:0-9466 GCA_964541935.1 uncultured Planctomycetaceae bacterium
GTACTGCCGCAAATGATGACCCACAGCGGCCCGGCCGTCATCTTCGAAGACGAAGTCGACGCCTACGACGGCATCGTCTCCGGCAAGGTCAAGGCCGGCGACGTGGTCGTCATCCGCTACGAAGGACCGCGCGGCGGGCCGGGCATGCAAGAGATGCTCGCCCCCACCTCGGCCATCAAGGGCGTGGGACTCGACGACAGCGTGGCCCTCATCACCGACGGACGTTTCTCCGGCGGCACGGCCGGCGCTTGCATCGGCCATATCAGCCCCGAAGCCGCCTCCGGTGGCCCCATCGGGCTGATCGAGCCCGGCGACATTGTCGAAATCGACATCCCCAACCACAAGCTCAACGTCAAACTTTCCGACGAAGAGCTGGCCCAGCGTGCAAAGAAGCCCCGTCCCGAGCGCGAGCCGCGCTACAAAACCGGATGGCTGGCAAAATACGCCGCCTTGGCAACCAGCGCCGACACAGGAGCCGTGCTGCGTTGGAGCTAGTGATGCGTATCGGCTAAATGCCGGTCGAACCACTGGCGGGTTTTCGTGGCCACATCGCCCATGGGATCGACCCAGATCACGACGTGCCCTACCCACGGCACCGAAACCAGTTCGCTCTTCTCCGGGGCGGCGTCGTGCAGACGGACGCTGTGCTTGTGTGGCACGACAAGGTCGCCGCGGCCGTGGACCAATAACACCCGCGCGTCGGTGCGTTTGATAGCTTCGACCGTGGTATCTCGATCAGGATCGAACTGGGCCAGCTGGCCCGCCTGATCGACAGCGTCTTGGAAAAGACTCTCCGGCACAATCCAACCCGCGCCGGGCACCATCACGCGTCCGAAGTGCGGAACCTCGTCGCGAATCGTGCTGAACGGCGCCACGGCCACGACGGCCTTGATCCGCGGATCGTGCCCAGCCAGATGTATGGAAGTGGCCCCGCCGTACGAAACTCCACAAACGCCGATATTCCCATCGACCAGGCCCCGGCGTTGCAACTCGTCGATGACTTGCGAGAGATCCTTGGCCTCTTGCACGCCAAATGTCATGCGTCCACCGCTGGATCGGCCATGCCCACGCAGATCGACGAGCACGGCCCGATATCCGGCTCCGGCCAGCATGTTGGCCTGCGGCATCATCCACACGCTACGCACAAAGATACCATGCAGCACCAGCACCGTGCCCTTGGCCTGCGCATTCTCGGCCATGAAATCTTCGTCCGGCTCGACGATCGAAACCGAAAGCTTGGCATCCGGCGGACCGACCTCGACCGAAAACGTCTGATCAGCCCCGGCCAACTCCTCGGCCGAAGGCCAGGGCCTTTCGAGTTCAATCAGCGGGTTAAATCTATTCGGCGTCGAGGTCATCATCTCGGCCAACGGCCGCGAACAGCCCGAGGACAGAAACATTGCTAAAACCAAAATGACCGGCAGTAAGCGTTGCACCATCGATCTCTCCGTTGAAAACGTAACCCGCGTACTTTCGAGACCCCCCCCAAAAAAAGAATTGACATCGGCTTATATCAAATCGCCCCCCCACCCACAAGGGCAGAAGATTCAAGTGTATTGTTCCCACGCAATATTTCGCTACACTGATGGTTTGTCGAGTTGTGCTATTATTAACGCCAGACACCGAGGGCTTGTCCGTGTCAGATAACCAAGAGTTCAACCATCCCGAGAACCCATACGCCGCGCCCAGCGTTTCCCCAGATGTTTTGAACCCGCAAATATCACCCGATAATACCCGTAGAAAAGAACTTCGAGCCTTCGTCGGTCCCGGAGCTTCTTACTATCTCCAGAAATGGGCACCTATACTTGAAAACGTGGGAAAAGATGCTGGCTTCAACTTGGCAGCTTTACTGCTTCCGCCTTTTTGGCTAGCTTATCGAAAGATGTATGCACAACTCTTTATTTTGACGGCCATATTTTCCGTCGAAATAATACTCGAACATCTAGTTTTCGTGTACATGCTCGGAATGACAGAAGTGTCGGGGATTATAAATATGATCTTCTGTTTTATTATTGCTGTCATATGTGGTGTGCATGCTAACCGCTGGTACTTGTCGCGAGCGGAAATAGTGATCGCCGAAACTCACTACCAAGGATTCGATGGCAAGGATCTCTTATATCAACTATCCAATCGCGGTGGCACAAGTCTGCTTTTATCCCTGGGGCTTAACCTCTTGTGCCTGTTGATTACCTGCATTAACGTCATGCTCTACATACTCCTGATGGATGGAAGTTTATGATGGCGAAGCGTTGTCGTTCCGATTAGTCGCCACGCAACCGCCCGGTTTTATCCGCCTGCCAAAGCTGCCCGCTCTCGACGTCCATCAGCGTAAGTCGCCCTTCGCCGTAGATCCAGGTGTCTATGCAGATTAGATGCCCGATGTCCACGATTTCGCCGTCACCCTGGGCCGTGTGCCCTACGATGGCCGTTTTGCCCGAACAATGCGGACCGGGGATGCGACGTCGCAGCGAGTCCCAATGCAAAGTCTCGGAGGGCTGCTCGGCCAGCGGCAGATCTTCGAGGTAGCTGGCATGGACAAAAAAATGGGTTTCCGTCTCGTAGTAGTCCACGCAGTTGCGCAAGAACTTGATGTGTTCGGGCGGCAGATCGGCGGGCGACTCGACGTCATAGGAACGCAATGTGGCATCGCCTCCGAATCGCAGCCACTCGTCCATGTTGCTGGGCATCATATCGCCCACGACCAAAACCATCTGGTCGTGGTTTCCACGGATCGTAATCAGCCGGCAACGCTTGCCGAGTTCGATGAGACACTTGATCGTACCCTTACTGTCCGGCCCGCGGTCGACATAATCACCCAACGCCACCAGCGTATCTTCGGGCCGAATATCAGCAGCCCGCACCACGGCATCCAGAGCGGCCGTGTATCCGTGTATATCGCCGATAGCTAGCAGTCGTCCTGACATTTTGTGTAACCGAGGGTGTCTGGGAATTCGAGAACCTGGTAGGCCGGGTTGCAACCCGGCGATTTTATGGTTGGGGTTTTCTCTCATTGCCGGGTTGCAACCCGGCCTACGGCTGAACTCGAACCGTAAAGCATACCAATCTGGACCGTGGTTTTCAACTGAGAAGTATGGTTTCGCCCACCGTGTGAATATGTTAGACTTTGGGTTTTGTTGCGGCCATTCATACTGGTGAATATAGCTATGAAACTCTCCTACAGCTCCAACGCATACATGCAATTTTCCATTGAGGAGACGATCCGCCGCATCGCTGCTTTGGGTTACGGAGGCCTGGAACTTTTGGCCGATGTACCACACGCCTGGCCGGCCGGGCTGCTGGACGAGCGTCGGGTGGCCATCCGACGTTGCCTCGACGAACATGGTCTGGAAATCGCCAATATTAACGCTTTCATGATGAACGCCGTGGCCGATCCGCGGCAACCATACTGGCACCCTTCTTGGATCGAGACCGATTCGCATTACCGCGCCATCCGCCGCGAGCATACCAAACGTGCCTTGCGACTGGCGGCCGAGTTGCAAGCCCCGTCTATCCAGACCGAGCCCGGCGGGCCGCTGCTTGAGGGCCAATCTCGCAAAGCGGCCACGGATCTTTTCTACGATGAGCTGATGCCCTGTGTCGAATTGGCCGAAGAACTAGAAGTGCTGCTGCTCATCGAACCGGAGCCGGGCCTGCTGATCGAAACCTTCCCGCAGTACCTCGAATTCGCTGCCCGCGTCGATTCGCCCTGGGTCGGTTTGAATTTCGATATCGGACATGCCTATTGTGTGGGCGAAGATCCCGAGTTGTGGGTGCAACGTATGGCCCCGCATACCCGCCACTATCATATCGAAGATATCGCCGCAAGCCGAAAACACGCGCACCTGATTCCCGGGCGTGGGGCCGTTAACTTGGGGGCGGTGCTTGCCGAGATCGAAAAAACAAACTACAACGGCTGGGTCACGGTCGAGTTGTACCCCTATATCGACAACCCCGACGATGCCGGCCGCGAGGCGAAAGAGTTTCTAGAGTCCTTGTAAATATTCCATTTAATCGGAGGCTCGCAATGACCGGTCGCGAACGAGTTTTGGCAACCTTAAATCGCCAAAAACCCGACACTATCCCCTACGATCTGGGCGGGACCGACTGCTCGGCGGTTCATGCTTTTTCCTACAAGAAACTACGCGACAAGCTGGGCATACTCCCCGACAGCCCCGTCGATTGCGGTTGCCTCATACAGCTCATCGCCCAGCCCGACCGCGAGGTGATGGACCGTCTGGAAACCGACGCCGAGTGTCTCTGGTTCGCTTCGCAGGAAACCAAGATCTGGCACACGCCCTTCGGCGTCGATATGATTGTTCCCAAGAATTATCTCGTCGAAGACCTGTCGGACGGCACTTCGGTGGTCAAAAATGCCGTCGGCGAAGTTACGGGCGTCCGCGCTGCCGATGCCTATTACATAGACCCGGTGGGAACTCCGCTGGCCGGACTAACTTCGCCCCGCGAACTCGACCGTTTCGACGCGCTCTTCCAACGCTGGGATTAGTCAAGTGCCTACGACGAACCGAAAGACGAGTTGGCAGCTCGAGCACGACAACAATACGAAACGACCGACCGGGCGGTCGTCGCCCTTTGGCGTATGCACTACCTGCAAAGTGGCCAGGTCATGCGTGGCTTCGAACAGTTTCTAGTCGACCTGATGGTCGATAAGGATATGGCCCACGCGCTATTGGAAAAAGTGCATCAGGTTTATCTCCAGCGCGTCGACTCATTCATGGCCGCCTTCGGCGACTATATCGACGTGGTCTTTCTCACCGACGACCTGGGCACCCAGCAATCGGGTATCATTTCGCCTAAGACTTACCGCGAAATGATTTTCCCCTACACGGCCGAACTGGTTGCACGCATCAAGTCCGCCGGCAAGAAAGTGGTCATGCACTCATGCGGCGCGGTGTCCAGTTTCATCCCCTCGCTGATAGAGATGGGCGTCGACGCCTTGAACCCCGTGCAGGTCAGCGCCGAGGGCATGAACCCCCGCGATCTGGTGCGTGAATACGGTCGCGATATTGCTTTCTGGGGCGGCGGTTGCGACACCCAACATGCGTTAAATAGCCCAGATTCCGAAGTTGTTCGCGCCGACGTCCGTCGCCGCGTGGAAGAGTTCGGCCCCGACGCACACTGGGTTTTTACCCAAGTTCACAACATCCAGTACGACGTCTCAGCCGAAAATATCATGACAATGCGCGACGAATTCTGGAAACTCACCCGCGGGTAAACGCAATGCAAGATAAAGACCATGATCACCGCTCGACCTCAACGCTGCTGGCATATCTACAGCTCTTGCGGCTGCCCAACGTGTTCACCGCCATGGCCGACGTTGCCATGGGCTTTATTTTCGTGCGTGGCGTGGTAGGCCTCAGCGCAGCGGGATTCGTCGAACTGGCGTTGCTCTTGGTCGCTTCAAGCTCGCTATACCTGGCCGGCATGGTTCTGAACGACTGCTTCGACTACGAAACCGACCGCCAAGAACGCTCGGGGCGGCCTTTGCCGTCGGGCCGTATAGCAAAAACCACGGCCGCACGCCTCGGCTGGGGCCTGCTGATTTGTGGGCCGATAATAGCATCTGCGGCCGCCTATTCGCTCGGCTCGCCGCGCCCGATCTTGGTAGCCATAGCCTTGGCCGTTTGCATTTTGCTATACGACGGCATTCTAAAACGCAGCCCGCTTGGTCCGTTGGCGATGGGCGGATGCCGCATGCTCAACGTGCTGTTGGGCATGTCGGCCACCGGGTCCGCCTGGGCGGCCGAAAACTGGCTCGTCGCCGCCGGCATTGGTGTCTACATCGCCGGCTTAACGTTCTTTGCCCGTAGCGAATCCCACCGTAGCGACCGCCGCTGTTTGAGCGTGGGCATCATCGTCATGATGCTGGGCATCGTCCTGCTGGCCCAACTGCCCACCTACATTTGGCTAACCATGCCGCCCTCGCGTTGGCACCTCTTCATGACGCTCCTCGGCGCATTGATCGCCTGGCAAGCATTGCGGGCGGTCATCAACCCGGGGCCCCGCTGCGTGCAGATAGCCGTCAAACAATCCATCCTCTCGCTGGTCATGCTCGACGCCGCAGTGGTGCTGGGCGTGGCCGGACCGATCCCGGCCGTGGCGGTGCTGGCTCTTTTAATCCCAACCGTAGTCCTGGGCCGCTGGGTTTACTCAACCTGACACATACGTGACTGCTCATCCTCAAGTCTCACTGATTTGCTTGACCGACAAACTTCCCGCTGCCCCGGGCCATGACCTGCTCGGCTTGCACAAGATTGGCTTTCATCACGAAAAAGGGATAAGCACTATGGTCTATCCAAGCTCGCAGGACGGCGCGACTGTTCGTGGAAACCGGGTGGCGGAAACGGACATTCAATTCCCCCGTCATGGCCCGATGCCCGCGAGCGAAGAGGCAATGAGTCATGGCCCCGTCCAGTAACGAAGAAATTACGCCTCCGTGCAGAATCCCGGGATAGCCCTGAAAATCGGCCGGGCAATCCAACTCCGCTCGAACAGAACCGTCCTCTTGAGCTACAAACTCAAGACGCAGCCCAAAAGGGTGCTCGCGTCCGCACACGATACAATGCGGATGCGCTTCGTCGGCGACGGTATAGGGCGTAGTTATCATGGCATGGCTTCGCTGCTATTCCTGTGTTTTTTCGACGACCTTTTCCGCTTCAAGCGAATCCAATCGTTGTTTCATGTCGTGCATTACTCCCTCCGTATTGGCCAGTTGGGCCTTCAGTATCTCGATTTCCTGCTGCGATGACCCGTCTTTCGCGGCTGCGGGGGGCGTAGCGGGTGGTTCGACCTGCGCATTTGCTTCGGCCGCCCGTTGCCATCCGGTCATTCCCGTGGCGTTGTACATGTTGCGTTGCCCCCGTCCGCCTCCGCCGCCTCCACCTCCGCCACCACGTCCCATTCCGCCGCGTCTTCCAAAGCCGCCACCGCTTGCGCCGCCGGGCACGTTGTTTCCAACGCAATTGCCGGCCTGCCGACCTGTCATCGGGCCCATTCCTGCTGGTCCTGTTCTGTCTCCACCTGGCATGATTCGTCTCCTACTAAAAGGGTTGAAAAATAAAATTGATGCAAAGCCGTCCAAGATTGGCGACCGCATTCATTAATTGCACTCGACCTCATTAGCAATAAACATGCCAGAGCATAAAAAGACGGGTGTTCATACGACGATAACACTTAGTGACAAAGGCTTTACGTATTTCCAGCATTAGAAGACTTTGACCTCAAAGGTTCGCCATTGCATCGCATTGCACGCAATGATTGCATTTACGCAATGCGGAACTCCCCTGCCATATTACCCGTTCCTCTGCTATCATGGGCCCAGTTGGTTTACGCCTGTCCACCTTTGCGTGCAAATTTCCCAAAGCTTTACTTCCAACGCTCGAAAATAGTCGAAACATGAGCCGCGAGACGATTCTTCGCCGAGACGACGATCAACCTGATGACGAGGGGCCCTTTGGTTCCGATGCGGACGGTCTGCCAGAAGCTGCGCCGTCCATAGCTTCGGCACTGAGTGGTTCGCCCGAGGACAGTGCCTTGCGTCCGCAGCGGATGCGGGAAATGGTGGGGCAGCGGGCAGTTTTCGAACGATTGGAAATCGCTGTCGACGCTGCCGGAAAGCGAGACGAGCCGTTGGGGCATATTTTGTTCGATGGGCCACCCGGACTGGGCAAGACGACTTTCGCCACCTGCATCCCACACGAGTTGGGCGTAAGCTTCCAGATTGCCAGCGGGGCCACGCTCAAAGCGCCCAAGGATCTGATCCCCTACCTGACTAACGCCGAAGAACGCAGCGTACTGTTCATCGACGAGATCCACCGCATGCAAAAGGCGGTGGAAGAGTTCCTCTACCCGGCCATGGAAGATTTTCGCATCGACCTGACCTTGGGCGAGGGCGTTAATGCCCGCACGATCAATATGCAGCTCAAACCGTTCACGCTGATCGGCGCCACCACCCGCACCGGCCTGCTTTCGGCTCCACTTCGCGACCGCTTCCAGATGCGCGAACACATGGAGTTCTATTCGGTCGAAGAACTCTCACAGATTGTGCGCCGCAACGCCGGAAAGCTGCGCGTGGAAATCACCGACGATGCCGCAGCCGAAATTGCCGGCCGCAGCCGCAGCACACCGCGGTTGGCCAACAACCGCTTGCGTTGGGTCCGCGACTATGCCGTCAGCAAGGCTGATGGCAATATTTCCTTACAAGTCGCCCGTGATGCTCTGCAAATGCAAGGCATCGACACGCTGGGCCTCGACCAACAGGACCGAAAATATCTGCACACCGTCGTCCGCGTTTTCGGTGGCGGGCCCGTCGGCGTCGAAGCCATCGGACACACTATCAACGTCCCCATCGACACGCTCATAGACGAAGTCGAGCCCTACCTGCTCCGTAGCGAGCTAATCATCCGCACCCCGCGCGGACGCCGCATCACCCCGGCCGGGTTCGAGCACCTGGGACTGAGCACGCCGCCGGAAAATCAGCAGTCGCTGTTTTAGTTCAATTTGCGTTAGGCAAGCATGGGTGCCATGGTCCACGCTTGCGTGGCCATGCGGGAGTGATCCAACTAAATCTAACCACATGCCCACGACAAGCGTGGCATGGCTTTTCATCTCCTGATGTAATACACCTTCCATAAGTATTTTAGACATCCTTTCCCATCAGTTCAATCAGTTGATTTCGTGCATGTTCAACATCATTAGAAGTTGTGGAACGACACGAAGCCGGATGGTCTGTTATGCTGTACACCAGCTTGGTGTAATCCTTATAGGATTTACAGACGGTATTAGAGGCAAGAAGTTTTAGTCGATGAGAAATGCGTGTTCGTTTGGCTTGCAGTTCCATTGACGCGGTTTCACCGTTGGAATCACATTCCGCTAACTCCCGTTCATTGTCAATTATCATGTCGATGACTTCGAAATAGCATTCCAGTCGGAGATCATCTCGCCGTATACTACGTTCACGTTTTTCGATCCATTTTTGTGTGAGATGGGCGACAATACCAGAAGCAATAAGGCCACCGAATAAGGCCCCAGCGAGGGCCCCCCACAAAGAGTCGGGAATGTTGCATGCCATGGTCATTTTCCGATTTCGGTGAACGATTATTGATTGGTACAAAAGGGTGCAAGCTAATTTTTCGCTACAAGACCATGCCCGTGGCACCGCCGTCGACGACCAGGATACTTCCGGTCACATAGCTTCCAGCGTCGCTGGCTAGGAACAATGCGGCTCCGGCAATCTCTTCGGGCTCGCCCCAACGTTTCATGGCGGTTCGTTCCGATACCGCGTTCCATTCTTCTTCGTTGAGATTGGCCTTGGGCAGTTCGGTGGCGATCGGTCCCGGGGCTATGCAGTTAACAGTGACTCCATAAGTCCCAAGATCGCACGCCGCGGCACGACACAGCCCGTGTACGGCGGATTTCGTGGTACAGTAGGCACTGCGGTCGTATTTTC
>CAZISU010000157.1:0-9461 GCA_964541935.1 uncultured Planctomycetaceae bacterium
GCAAGCGACACTGCAAACTATGGAGACGTCGACGATGTCGAGACGTTCACCGTTAACGTGACCGAAGAAAACCTCGCGCCCACGTTAAACCCCATCGGTGACTTGACATGTCGTCGAGGACGCATTGTTTCGACCACAATCACGGGCATAGACGCAGACTTGCCGCCGGGTGATTTGACATTCAGCCTAGCCCCGGGCGACGCCCATGGTGCCGTGCTCGATCCCGACACGGGCGAGTTTACTTGGGATATCCCCTGGTGGCAGCCCACGGGCAAATACGACCTTGCGGTCACGCTCAGCGACGACTCGGACCCGCCCGCCCAAGACACGGCCACGTTTTCGGTGATAGTGAATGAGCTTGGCTCCGAGCTTGTGATGATGCCGATCCTGAATTACATCGTGCCCGCAGAAGCTGTGGTCGAGTTCAACACGGCCTTGAGAAAACGTGGCCCGGCCAGCGGCCTGATTACGTACGAACTCGCGACCGATTCGCCCGACGGCGCTACGATGACCCCGGCGGGTCAATTCTCGTGGACACCGCCCGCGGGCAGCGGTGGAAAGGTTTTCGAAATAACGGTCCTGTCCCACGATCAAGCCGAAACGCCGCTTGAAACGAGCGAAACGTTTCGCATATTCGTGCAAATGCCGCCGCAAACGACAGCGAGTGTCACATCCTCGCCATCGCTACACGACCAGGCCCTGGAGGAAATGGCCCTGGAGGAACTGACCCTGGAAGAAAGCCAGCCGCCGTACGTGGATCATACTCAGATCGCCTCATGGCTCAATTTCATGCTGAATTCTAAGGCGGAAAACGAAGCAGATAATGAAAGAGAGGCGACTAAATCGTTAATCATAGAGCTGATGCAAATCGACGAATAATCACATTTGCTTGCTGGCTAATTACCCCCCTTGACTCCACGGCCTAATGGCGGTATCCTTGGCTAAATATGGTGCGAGACCGACACAATCTTCACACGTGTCGTGTTCATTCAATTTCGAGTGTAGCGGTCACCAGGGCGACAGAAAACTGTTGAGAACAGCATTCACGCTCCGGTATCTTGCTTGCGACCGCGACTGATTATCTTGCCCCAACAGCCCCCTCGCGGTGGAATAAGCCCCACCCCCACGGACTGCTAGCGGCTAATCAAGCGCCCGCCGTCCACACATAACGGCAGGGTCTGTTTTTACTGAATGTCAAGCGGCGTCATTCGCGGCGACCGTTCTGCAAATATGTTTATGTTCATTTGAAGAGAGTTCATTGATGAAATTCGAAAAGCTCGGCCTCGTTGAGCCGATCCTCCGCGCGGTTCTGGAAAAGGGATATCAATTCCCCACCCCCATTCAGGAAAAAGCCATTCCAGCAGTCATGAAGGGCCACGATCTGATCGGTTGCGCACAAACTGGAACCGGCAAAACCGCCGCCTTCGCCATGCCTACCTTGCAAAGGCTTTTTGAGCAAGGCAACGAGACCCCAAATAAGCAGACTGACGAAAATCAGGCTGGCGAAAAACAGCCCCAGCAGAGCCAGTCCAAAAAGGCAAGCAGCCGTGGACGCAAGCGGGAACGACGCAAGATTCGGGCCCTGGTCTTATCGCCCACACGCGAACTGGCGGCCCAAATCGGAGAGAGCTTTGCCGCCTACGGACGTTTCCTGTACTTAAACCACACCGTCATCTACGGCGGCATATCGCAGGGACGCCAGGTACGGGCCCTACAGCGAGGCGTGGACACCCTAGTGGCTACGCCCGGTCGGTTACTGGACCTCATTAACCAAGGCTACGTCGACATCAAGGCGGTCGAGATCCTCATCCTAGACGAAGCCGACCGCATGCTCGACATGGGATTCATCCACGACCTGCGAAAAATCGTATCGCACGTGCCCAGCAAACGTCAGACGCTGATGTTCTCGGCCACAATGCCCAAAGAAATACGCCAGTTGGCCGACCAGTGGTTAACCGACCCGATACACGTGCAAGTCGCCCCCAGCGCCGCGCCCGCCGAAAAAGTGGAACAGTCGGTATACTTCGTCGAACCCCGTCAAAAATCCCGCTTACTAGCAAACTTCCTGCAAACCACCCCCAGCACGCGCACGCTGATTTTCTCTCGAACCAAACACGGCGCAGACAAGATCGTCCGCAACTTAACCCGCGAGGGAATTCGCGCCGCGGCCATCCACGGCAACAAGAGCCAGAACGCCCGACAACGCGTGCTCGCACAGTTCAAGTCCGATGCCATGCCGGTATTGGTCGCTACCGATATCGCCGCCCGCGGTTTGGACGTTAACGACATTTCACACGTCATCAACTACGATATGCCGCACGACGCCGAACCCTATGTACACCGTATCGGCCGCACGGCCCGCGCCGGCGCCGAGGGAATCGCCGTCTCCTTCTGCGGACGCGATGAACGCCCCTGCTTGCGATCAGTCGAACTCCTCATCCGCGACACGCTAACCGTCCAGCAGCACGAATATACACAGGGCGCCGATCAATCACCAAACAAATCTCCATCCACCCCCAAAGGCCAAAAACCGGGCAAACGCAAAGCCCGACCCCCACGCAAAGGGCATGCGCACGTCAAGCCTGATTACAGAAAAGGCACCCGCAAAGCAGGCAAACCAAAAGCACGGGCCGCGAAGAGCTGATCGGCTAGCGTGTGGTTTGAGATCAATAGAGAGGCAACCACGTGAGCATTTTCGAAATTGGAATGTTATTGTGCTTTGGAGCCGCTTGGCCAATCTCTATCTGGAAATCGTACACGTCACGAACGAACGACGGCAAGAGCAGTTTGTTCCTGTGGATCGTTCTCGTTGGATATGTGTTTGGGTGCTGTCACAAAGTCGTGTACAACCTTGACCCGGTTCTCTTTTTCTATATCATCAATCTCATAATGGTCGCTTTGGACATCCTTTTGTACTACCGAAACAAAAAGATAGAAAGCGTGCCTGACAGGCTTAACCCTGCCTGAGCCGACTACTGCTCTCGCATCGCCCGGGCCACGATATCTTTATCGAAATAATTAACCGACATACCCGCGTCGACCACGATTTGCTGCGCGGTAATGCCGCTGGACCTGGGGCTGAGCAGAAATGCCGCCACATTGGCCGCCTCGCTGGTTTGCAC
The DNA here is from genome assembly GCA_964541935.1 of uncultured Planctomycetaceae bacterium. GTDB lineage: Bacteria > Planctomycetota > Planctomycetia > Pirellulales > Thermoguttaceae > JAFGTN01. The sequence goes on from CAZISU010000157.1 coordinate 3,123, forward strand.
GGCTTTTTTTCGCAGGGTCGCCTGTTCGGCGAATAGGTACGAATCGACGTAGCCGGGGATGCCGGCCGAGGCCGAGGTTTTCAATAGGCCCGGCGCCACGGCGTTGAAACGCACGCGCGAGAATTTACTGAAGGACTTTGCCAGAAAGGCCAGCGAGCTATCCAGAGCGGCTTTGATAGGCGCCATGTAGCCGTAGTTTTCGCTGGCCATGCGCGTGGTGGAAATCGAAATCGTGACCACCGAGGCGTCTTCATCCAAAAGGTCGGCAAAGGCACGGCAGATCGTAACCAGTGAGAAACACGAGATGTCCATGGCCTGCAAGAAGGCCGCCTTGGGAGTTTCGTGGAACGGCAACGGACCAGCCGAATAGTCGGCAAACGCGATCGAATGCACCAGACCGTGGAAACTTTTGTGTGTTTTTCCGATCTCGTCACGAAGCCTTGCGATTTGCTCTTCGTGTTCGACGTCGCACACGTAAATCTCCGCATCTCCGAGCAGTTTGGTAACGGTTGTTTTAACATCTTCCGACTGCACAACGTAAACACATCGCGCCCCGGCGTCTTCGAGCACACGCGATATCTGGTAGGCCACGCTTTTACGATTGGCAACGCCAAAAATAAGTACCGATTTGTCGGCAAGTTGCAGAAAGTCCATTTTATACTCGTCTATAATAAAACCACACTAACCCGAAGCGCAAGCGAGGGGCCCGTGATTAAACCACACTAACCCGAAGCGCAAGCGAGGGCCCGTGATGTATGCCCTGGTCTAACTTCCCTCGCTTACGTTTCGGGGTAGTATTATGTGCTAACGCGGGTTGATAAATAATCCAGGCTACCCGTCGGCCGCCGTACACGCGAATTCAAACCTCGCGGCCACTTTACCTTCCACGCTAACCTTGGCCTTGAGGAAGAAAGCGGTCGAAACCCGCTCGACCAGTTCGGCCTCGAGCCGTAGCGTCTCGCCCGGCTTGACCATGCGTTTGAATTTCACGTCGTTCATGCGCGTGGCCACGGGCACCTTGCCCTGGGCCTCTTCGGCCATGAACCGCGACAATAGTACGGCCCCGGCTTGCATGGCCGCCTCGCACAGCAACACGCCCGGCACCAGCGGCGCACCAGGGTAATGCCCGGCGAAAAAATCTTCCTCGCCGCTGAACGTTTTGGTGCACACGATCCGCGATTCGGTCCACTCGACGATCTCGTCGATCAGCAGGAACGGCTCGCGATGCGGAATCGCTTTTAGTATTTCTTCTCGACTCATTTTTATTTCTATTGTTTCAGCAGGTATCCATCCACGTCGTTGGCCACGATCACACCGTAATTCACCGCTCCCAGCCAACCGGACATGATAATGCCCACGCTGCCGGCATGGTAAACGCCGCCCACCTGTTCGGGCAACGCGCGACTAACGGCCAGCCCTTCGAACTTTGTTCCAAAACTCGAACCGCCCAGATGTTTCGTATAGCGTTTGAAGGTCACCGGCGTGGCGGCTTCCACATGGTCGATTTTCTCGCGAATTTTCGGCACATATTTCGCCAGCGCGTCGAGCGTGTTTTCGATCAGATCTTGCTTGCCTCGTTGATATTCATCCTCTGGCAGATTGGCCCAGTCGTCGTAGTTAGAATTCGTACTGGAGACCACCAGGCAGCGGTCTCGGCCGGGCCGTGTCTTGGGGTAATAGAACGAATAAGTGCGGCTGGTGATGTCGCGGCTCAAGAGCATGTCGGTGCGGAAGGTCGGAGCCGTCGAGCTGAACAACAGATCGCCGCAACTCTCGTTGATATGCTCGCCCGGCCGCAACGCCATATACACCTGCGTGCTGGAATTGTTCAGCCGCACGGCTTCGGTTTCCTCGACGAATTTCGGGTCGAGATTGTCCGCGCCGATCATGTCCAGGATTGTACTTTTCAGGTTCGCGTTGGAAACAACCGCGCGGGTTTTAATCGTACGCGTCTTGCACGTCTTACTGCCCACGCTCACACCGGTAACCCGTCGCGCGGCGTCGACCTCGATCCGCTCCACATCCGCCCCGAGACAAACATCGACGCCGTTTTTGAGCAGTTCTTGCCGCATCAAATAGATCAGCCGATCCGTGCCGCCTTCAAACGTAAAAACACCCTTGGACATAAAGTTGGAAAACACGATGCCGTAGGTCAGGGCCGGGTCGTCGAGCGTCGAGCCGTTGGCATACGTGATGGGCTCCATCAGCAGCCGCACCACGTCGTCTCGGCTCGGGAAAAACCGCTCGAACAGCTCGCGCGTGGTTATTTCCTGGTCGTCGTAAAAGTTCATGCCCCGGGCCGTATCGAAAAACTCGTTGACCGTCTCGGCGGCTATGTCGAACTTCTCGATCAAAAGCCGCGTAAAATCCTCGCGGTTGAACGTCGTGGTCAGCGAAAACATGGGGTTATCGAAGCGGATGTTGGGCAAGGGCACGATCGAGTCGGCGATCTCGCGGCTCCAATATCGCCGGCAGCTCTTGATCATTCCCACCGGGAAACCGTGCAGCGAGACGTCGTAGATATGCCCGCCCGATCGATAAAAGCAAGTAGCCAGCCCGCCCAGCTTATAGTGCTGTTCCAGCAGCAGCACCGAACGGCCGGCCTGTGCCAGAGTGTTGGCGGCCGTCAACCCGGCCAACCCGGCCCCGATCACAACCACATCGTACGAATCACGCGCGTCCTGTAGCGAAAACCTCGACATGCCTTTATGATTATCCTTTATGTGCTGAGAAAATGCTGATTAACGACCGTGATACCGCTCAGAATCGTGCCCACAATACCCACGAAACCCTGGTCGGTGCCGCAGATATACAGGTTCTCCAGATGCGTGCGTCCGTCGTGACGCTTTTGGCTGATGCCGTAAACGGCACCGCGAGCGTGGCCCGTAAAGCGGCTGATGGTGGTCGGCGTGAAGACGTCCGTGTCGATCACCGAACCGCGGAAGTCGGGCACGAATCGCACGGCCGAGGCCACCGTGCGGTCGTAGCATCGCAGCTTGGCCAGGCGGTATCCGTCTTCATCTAGTGCGGCCCAGCGTTCGTAGTTTGCCAGCGAGGTGATCCGCACCACGCCCTCGGCCAGGGGCTCGTCGTAGACGAAATTATTCGGCGAGCAAATCACACCGCTACGGGTGTCGACCAGTTCACCCGGGTCGCGATAACTGAACTGTGGGGAATCGTTAAAGAACACAATCGTGCGATCGTGTCCCATCGAACTGGGCAGCTTATCGAGCACCGAAATCGATTCCACAAAAGTCAGCTTCCCCGCCGGCTCGTTTGTGGCCGGATTTTCGTCGTCGCAAAGTCGCATGGTTTCGGGCAGGCCGGCCGACGAGAGGATGCGGCGGGCTTCGAGTTCCGTGCCGTCTTCGAGCACAACTCGCTCCGCGCGGCCGTCGCTGACTGCGATCCTTTGCACGCCGGCTCGCAGGCGCAGTTCACCGCCAAGTTCCTTAAAGCGTCGCACCAGTTTCTTCAGAATCAAGCGAACGCCCGCAAACGGGCGGGCCAGGCCCTCGAGGTAGATGGCCCTAAACATGATGCAGAACTGATGAAAGTCCATGTCGTGTTCGTCGGGCCCACCATAGAAAAACAGCGGGCAGAACAACATTTCCACCAACAGCGGGTCGTCGATAATCTCGCCCACCACCTCTCGCGCCGAGCGGCCCGAAGTGGTCGTACCCAAGCGGTCGTAATCGACAATTGCGGCCAGCAGTTGCTGGAAATTGTCGTTCTGCGAGGGAAACAGACGCTCGATTTCCGACTCTATAACCGCTATGTCGTTGCTGAACCGCAGACGCGCGCCGGGAAACGCGATCTCGGAGCCGACTTGTGGAGCCAGGGCCAGTTCGTCCCACTTCAGCCGCAACTGACGCAGCAGCCGAGCCAGCGGCCCACGGCGCGTTCCCTTGGGCGTAAAGTTCGTCACGGCGTGCAGACCCACGTCGTAGTCGCGACCGCCCAACCGATAAAACGAATTCAAACCGCCGATGGTCGAGTGGCGTTCGAGAATGCACACCCGCTTGTCGTAGTGCGCCAAACGAATACCCGCAGCCAACCCGGACATCCCGGCACCGATTATGATCGCGTCGTACATAGCGGTTTTGCTCTCTGCGGGCGTACAATTTGTAGAGTCGGAAATGTAGAATGAAGAAGCTCGAAGGAAGAATGGATTCCGAATGCCCGAATGTCGAAAAGTCCCTCGTTTAAACAACCTTTATCGGTCACTATTGACGAGCAAAGCTTTCGAGCTTCTACATTCTTAATTCTTTCCTCATTCTGATTTCAACATTCGTCATTCCCACCCCTACATGTCCTTCATTATCGGTTCCAGATAAGTCACGGTGCTTTTCATGCTGGCCAGTTCCAGATAATCCTCTTCGGGAATCTGCACGCGATAACGTTTACGCAACTCCATCACGATATCGAGGAAATCCATGCTATCCAATTCAAGCTGATCTCGAAACGCAACATCTTCTTTCAAATCCGAAAGATCTTCGTCGGGTGCAATATCCGCTAGGATGTTGCGAACGGCTTCTCTGATTTCCGCGGACGTCATGCCAATATTCTCCAGCGTCTCTACTATTATCCGTGTTAAATTTTTCCCACGATCACCACCGAGTTGATACCCAGCATCCCGAAGGAATTGTTCAAAATGTAATCGACCTTGTCCAACTCTCGTGGCTGGTTTGCCACCAGACCGGGCAGAGCGCATTCGGGGTCGAGGTTGTCTAAATTGATGGTCGCGTGACAAACGCGATCGCCGAAGGCCGGCAAGTTGCCCGCCAGTTCCAAGGCCCCGGCCGCACCCATGGCGTGGCCGATAAAGCTCTTTGTATTGTTCAGTGCCGTCTTCCCATCCGCATCGCCCCAGACTCGTCGCAAGGCCTTGCACTCCTGCACGTCTCCGGTGGCCGTGCTCGTAGCGTGCGTGCTGACGATGCCGATCTCGTCGGCCCGCAGTTCGGCCCGTTTGAGTGCCAGTTGAATGCACTGCGCCTGACGCTCGTCGTTGGGGTTCACAAAATCCGAAGCGTCGCTGTTCATTGCGTAGCCCACTACCTCGCCATAAATCTTGGCACCGCGGGCCTTGGCATCGGATAGCCGCTCGACGACGTAGATACAGCCGCCCTCGGCAACAACGATGCCGTTGCGGTCTTGGTCGAACGGCCGCGAGGCCTTCGTAGGGTCGTCGTTCGTTGCCAAAGCGCCCTGGCTGTTGAAGCCGGCGAAAATACCAAACGTATGGATGCTCTCCGAAACACCGCCCGCCAAGGCCAGATCGCACTCGCCCAATCGCAACATCTGCACGGCCTGGATCAAGCCCGCGTTTCCCGCCGCGCAAGCCGCCCCGATCGTGTAATGCGGGCCGGTGATGCCCAAATTCAGCGAAATCTCGCCCGCCGGGCTGTTGGCTACCGTGCGGGGATTGTGATGGTGCGACCAATATTGCGTATCGTAATCGTAGGCCTTGATCTGGAAAATCTCGTTTTCCGTCTCGACGTTGCCATGCTCGGTAACGCCAATATAGATCCCCACCGTGGATTTGTCGGTATTGTCCCAATCCACGGCCGAATCCACGACCGCTTCATGCGCACAATAGATTCCCACGCTACCGGCCCGCGTTCCCCGCCGCACCTCTTTGCGACGCTGGTATTTGAGCGCATCGAAGTCGCAGACACCCGCCAGGGTCTTCCCAAAATACCTAATTTCGTAATCCGAAACCCCGCTAACACCAGCTAACAGGTTATCTCTGTATTCATGCAAAGAATTCCCGTTAGGCGCGGCAAGCCCTACTCCGGTAATTACAATTCGCTGTTCGTCGGGCCGCACTGCAACCATGGATAGTCCTCGTCATATTCCAAACCCACGAGCCTACCCGGTCGAGCACCGTTTTGCAAGCCAACCCTTCTGTTCTACAGGGTGATACACTATAGATCGTGTTTGCTATCCCCTTTTCAGACGCTCTGCTACAAAACAGTTAGCGACGGGGCTTGTCCCCGCGTTTGCTGGTAAAACGAGAACAAGCCCCGTCGCTAACATTACCCTACAAGTTTGCATTACGCTCGCCCGGCCACGATCCGTCCTGCCGGACTTGTCTACACCCCCCTGCTGTATCGCAGATTCATTGACTCACTAGGGGGTTCAGGTTATTATAAATAACAGCTTCCCCCCAGCGGGCTCATCTTACGGATTTGTTGCGGTCTTGTCATGACTACAAAACGACTTGTATTTATTCTTGCTCTACTGATGTTTGCAACTCTTGCGTCACACGCAAGGGCCGCGATGACCATCATGGAATACCAGCCGAATATACACGACCGATTCTAGACCGGCGCC